>NZ_JAEHBK010000020.1:0-70792 GCF_016483685.1 Bacillus cereus group sp. N8
TTGCGGAAGTAGTTCAGTGGTAGAATACAACCTTGCCAAGGTTGGGGTCGCGGGTTCGAATCCCGTCTTCCGCTCCAATTTTCAATATGACATGCCGGGGTGGCGGAACAGGCAGACGCACAGGACTTAAAATCCTGCGGTGGGTGACCACCGTGCGGGTTCGACCCCCGCCCTCGGCACCATATGCGCCCGTAGCTCAATTGGATAGAGCGTTTGACTACGGATCAAGAGGTTAGGGGTTCGACTCCTCTCGGGCGCGCTTTTATTAACGGGAAGTGGCTCAGCTTGGTAGAGCACCTGGTTTGGGACCAGGGGGTCGCAGGTTCAAATCCTGTCTTCCCGATTTTCCCAAAAACATGGGGCCTTAGCTCAGCTGGGAGAGCGCCTGCCTTGCACGCAGGAGGTCAGCGGTTCGATCCCGCTAGGCTCCACTTATTTTAATATCATTTATGGCGGTGTAGCTCAGCTGGCTAGAGCGTACGGTTCATACCCGTGAGGTCGGGGGTTCGATCCCCTCCGCCGCTACCATAAAGGACCTTTAGCTCAGCTGGTTAGAGCAGACGGCTCATAACCGTCCGGTCGTAGGTTCGAGTCCTACAAGGTCCACCATTAGAAGTTTATATCTCGGAGGTATACCCAAGTTCGGCTGAAGGGATCGGTCTTGAAAACCGACAGGCGGCGAGAGTCGCGCGGGGGTTCGAATCCCTCTACCTCCTCCATTTTTTTAAACAATATAATATCGTCGCGGGGTGGAGCAGTACGGTAGCTCGTCGGGCTCATAACCCGAAGGTCGCAGGTTCAAATCCTGTCCCCGCAACCAATGGTCCCGTGGTGTAGTGGTTAACATGCCTGCCTGTCACGCAGGAGATCGCCGGTTCGACCCCGGTCGGGACCGCCATTTTAATAAGGCTCGGTAGCTCAGTCGGTAGAGCAGAGGACTGAAAATCCTCGTGTCGGCGGTTCGATTCCGTCCCGAGCCACCATTTTTTTTATGCCGGCTTAGCTCAATTGGTAGAGCAACTGACTTGTAATCAGTAGGTTGGGGGTTCAAGTCCTCTAGCCGGCATCATTTAGGGGCATAGTTTAAAGGTAGAACTGAGGTCTCCAAAACCTCCAGTGTGGGTTCGATTCCTACTGCCCCTGTAAAGTATATGGGCCTATAGCTCAGCTGGTTAGAGCGCACGCCTGATAAGCGTGAGGTCGATGGTTCGAGTCCATTTAGGCCCACCATAATTATTCCGCAGTAGCTCAGTGGTAGAGCTATCGGCTGTTAACCGATCGGTCGTAGGTTCGAGTCCTACCTGCGGAGCCATGGCCCGTTGGTCAAGTGGTTAAGACACCGCCCTTTCACGGCGGTAACACGGGTTCGAATCCCGTACGGGTCATAAAAAAAGAGTCAGCAATGTGCTGACTCTTTTTTATTATGTGTATGCCTCTTTTTTATCACCTTATTTTCCTCAAATAAATAAAGGGATTTAGGAAAAGCTATGGTATGTATTAAAAGGAGGAGATAAAAATGACGCGAGTTAGAGACTTTATGAGTACTCATATTGTACATTGTACGCCGTTAGATAATGTATATGAGGCTGCTGTAAAAATGAAGGAAGAATCGGTTGGATTGATTCCTGTTGTTGAAAATGAACAAGTTGTTGGGCTTGTTACCGATCGAGACTTAGTTGTTCGTGGGATTGCTGAAAAACATCCTGGATCTAATAAAATTACAAATATAATGACAACAAACATTGTTTCAGTTTCTCCAGATGATTCGATTGAAAAAGCTACAGAATTAATGGCACAGTATCAAATTAGACGCTTACCAGTAGTTGAGAGTGGGCAACTTGTGGGTATGCTAGCACTAGGTGATTTAGCTATAAGAGAATCGGCTGATGATCAAGCTGGCTTTGCCTTAAGTGAGATCTCGGAGCACATGGAATAAATTATGTATAAAAATCAGATACATCATTCTAGTATATATGGATTAAACTAATATGTTAGCGTGATGTATCTGAGACATTATATAATAAATATAGCGTTAATATATTCGACAGTTTTATTAAAATTTATTATTCCTAATTTTTAATAAGAGGAAAAATGATATACTAATAGATATAAGTATTATGATAAGTTTTGAATATAACGATATTTATTGTTAATGATGTAATAATGGATTAATATTTCCTACGTAGATAAAAAGGAAAGGGGAATTATATGAGGGCTGTACAGGGCGATCCAAATTGGAATTTGGTTACAGATACATATATAGAACCAAACAATTTTGCTGAGTTATTTTCTTTGCTTGTACCTTGTCATCCAAAAGGTGGAGGGAAAGAGCGAACTATATTAGTATGGAAAGAAAAAGAGTTTTATAAAGAAGAAAATTTAGCGGCATTTATCGTATATGGAATGAATAAAGTAAAGGGCTTACCGCAGTTTCATAAAGATGAAATTCCAACTTTAGTACGTATTCTGCGTTTATGTCAAGAGATTGGTTGGTATGAAGAGGCAAATGCTTTTATGATAAGCCAGGGGCTAGATGAATTTGTCCAAACTTCATTGGAATATGAAACATGGGATCTTTTGACGCAAGCGGTTGCTTTAAACTATTTAATTATTAAATATCGTATTGGTGAATTAACAGATGGCGATGTAGAGATTTGGAATCGAGTTAAATTTAGTGAGAAATGTATAACAGATTGTAAGCATCTATTATCTCATAAAGAAGTATTGGAATTTACATTCTTTTATATGTGTAAGCGAGCTAAAATACTATCAAAAGAACAGTTAAATAGTGATATGATGAATCTAGCAATGTATTGTAATACTTTTGTGTATGATTTGTATACACACGACTTATTACGAAAGTATCGTAAGTGTACAGATTTTCTATCATATTATGGACCGAGTCAAGCAGTTTTAGCTTGTCAAAGAGCTGTGCTTTCTCAAATTTCAGACCGGTTAGATCCATTAAAGACAACGCATGTAGATGATTATTTATATGTGATGAAAGAAATGATGGAGCATATGACGATAGGGGTAATGGATCGATATGGTCATTTTATTGGAAAGTTGCTATCATATGTACCATTTTTTGAAATGATTCAAGTTCCACAGCATGCATATTATTGTGAAGAATTACTTTATATTTGTAAGGGCATTGAATACAAAGAAGAAATACTACGCAATTATATATTTATACAATTACATGATTGTTTACCATCCTTCTTTAAACTATTTCTTAAAAATAAGCGTTATGCAACGATTCATGATATTCTTTTCTATTGGTGCGACGATGAACAAAGAATGAGTTTAGAGAAAAAATATAATCTTAGTTTTATTTATGAAAAATATGCTTGTGGTTAAACCGTATTTTACATATTAAAAATTAATATAAATTAAAAAGGATCTCAAGTTTATGTGAGATCCTTTTTTTGTTAGTAAAACAAGGAGAAAGTAACTAAGATAAGAAATAACATTCCATAAAGGAGAAATTGTGCAGTATAACTTCCTTGTATACCAAAAAAAGTATTCATTTTTTCATATAAATTCAGTATATATTTCGTTGGGTTATCTTTGAAAGATTGGTATACAGTGTCTCCTCTTTCTAAGCTTCTTGTTCATGTTCATGTTTTTGGTTATGAGGAACATTAACGTATCTAGCTATGAATAATAAAACACCCATAGAGAATACAGGAAGTATGGTAGATAAATAAAAACCATTACTAATTATATTTGTTATAAGAGCACTCAAAAGAAAAATTGCATTATAAATATGGGCTATTTTTTGTTTTAACCGCATTTGTAATGCTTCCATAATGATTTCTAAGGCAACAAAAGCAATAATGATAGATAAAAATACAGTGTTCGTATTATAAATGATTAAACAACAGATTAAACCTAAAAAGGCCAGGTATTCAATAAAAAGAGGTATATTACGTGGCATACAATTTACCTAACTAAATATGGCAGTGGGTTCACTGCATTTGTTTTTTCAAGATTCCATTCCCCATTATGTAATTCAAAATGGAGATGTTGCCCGTATGAATGACCTGTATTTCCCATATGACCGACTAATTGTCCAGCTCGCACCTGATCCCCAACTTGTACGGCACGATCCTTCATATGAGCATAAACTGTTGTATATAACTTTCCATTTATTTGATGGGCGACGAACACGACATTGCCATAGCTAGCCGAATAATAAGATTTCACAACTTTACCTGCAGCAGCAGCTTGAATAGAGATGTCGCCTTGTGCTGCAATATCTATACCATAATGCATTTGTTCCCAGCGCATATCAAAAGTTGAGCTAATTCTTCCTTGAGTTGGAAATTTGAAAACAGCTGGAATTGATGAAGGTTGAGCTGTTTTAGTTTGTGATTGATTTTGATGTTGCACTATATAATGTTTTGCTACATATCCGTATCCTGTGCCAAAACGAATTTTATACCAAGTACCTACCGTTTCTACTACTTGTACTTGTGTACCATTTTGTAGCGAGCCAAGTAGAGTGCTACTTGTACTAGCCTTGCTACGTACATTTAATTTTGGTGTTGCAACAGTATAAGAAGGTGAACCTTGTACAGTTACACCTTTTACTAGAGGTGTGGATCCATTAGATACAAAGTATTTTTGTACGTACCCAATTTGACCGTTATGTAATATTTTGTACCAATCCCCTTGTTCACCTTGAATGGTAATGAATTGACCATTTGGTAATATATCTAGAATAGAAGACCCTGTATTAGGTTCAGAACGAACGTTTAATGCGTTTGCATTTACGATATATTGATTCTTTGATTGAACATTTTTTTTGAATAGAATTGCATCTTTTTTTATGTAGCCTGTTTTGTTGTTAACAGATACTTTATACCAATCTTGAGTTGTCTCAAGAATAGTAACCGGGCTATTAAATCGAATGTTTTCAATTATTGCACTGTCTGCATGGTTATTTTGATGTAGTGCAACGTTGTCAATTTTTACATATCCAGTTTTTACTTTAGATGGTTGCGTAGCAGCAGCTGTTTGTATATCGGATTCTCCCATAGAAGGAAGTAAAGAAGCAATTGCGATAGTAGTGGCTGTTAAAGCAGTAGTTTTCATATTCATGTAATAAAGACCTCCTCTAGTTGTATAGTTGTAATTTTATTATAGTATAAAGATATAATATATTGGTCGTATTCACATAAATGTAATATGAAATCAATAAAAATAATGTTAGAAGAGAGGTTCGTATATAAATATTGTATATATCATTTGTGGGATCGCATTTATATTTATTTAACACATTATTGTCTAATTAATAATTAAGAAAATTAAAACAGTTGATGATGTCTTATTACGGTGTTATACTGACAGTGATAATTTTATAGTTTGCTAGGAGAGCTGGTGTTGCCAGCTGAGAGTAGGCCGTAAGCCTTTGATCCTTTTCATTACCTGATCTAGATTATGCTAGCGTAGGGAAGCAATTCGGACACTAACAATGAGTCCCCGTTTCTTTGCGTATAGAAACGGGGCTTTTTTATTTGAAAATTTCATATTGAAACCACTAGGGGTGCTTGATGTGCTGAGAGAGGAATAATCCTTAACCCTTACAGACCTGATCTAGGTAATACTAGCGAAGGGAAGTGGACAACGAATAAATGTATAATTTTATTTGCTGTAACCACTTCTTATATAGAAGTGGTTTTTTATTTAGATACGTATATCGGAAGGGGATAGAGAAATGAAATTTTGCGATAGATTATTAGAAACTGTGCAACCTGTTTGGGAGAAAAGTCATAATCATCCGTTTGTAGTAGGTATGGGGGATGGCACGCTAGAAAAAGATAAATTTCAGTATTATATTATTCAAGATTATTTATATTTGTTAGATTATGCAAAGTTATATGCGATTGGTGTTGTAAAAGCAACGAATCCACAAGTAATGGGAAAGTTTGCTGAACAAATTGATGGAATTTTAAATGGAGAAATGACAATCCATAAACAGTATGCAAAAAGACTTGGTATTTCTGTACGAGAGATGGAATCTGCAAAACCATCTGCTAAAAATTTAGCTTATACAAATTACATGATGTCTGTATCTCAAAATGGCACACTTGCGGAATTAATAGCAGCACTTCTACCATGTATGTGGAGTTATTGGGAGATTGGAAAGCGTTTAAACGATATTCCTGGAGCAAGAGATCATGAGTTCTTTGGTGAATGGATTCAAGGATATAGTTCTGAAGAATACGGTAATCTTTGTATTTGGTTAATAGATTTATTAAATGAAATGGCAATTGGAAAGTCAGAGAAAGAGCTAGACCGATTAGAGGAAATTTTCTTATATTCCAGCCGATTTGAATATTTATTCTGGGATATGTCCTATCGTAAGGAGATGTGGGGTTTTGAGGAGCAAGAACATACTACAGTTTCATAATGTTTCTTTTCATTATGATGAGAAACCAATCATCGATGAATTAAATGCTTCTATACAAGAGAAAGAGTTTGTAAGCATTATCGGACCAAGTGGCTGCGGGAAAAGTACTTTATTTCGCCTTATTACGGGGTTAGAAGAAGCAAGTGCTGGACAAATAGAGCTGACAGAAACAAAGAGTCACCCTGTAGGATATATGCCTCAAAAAGATATGCTTTTGCCGTGGAGAACAATTATTGAAAATGCTGCGTTACCTTTAGAGTGCCAAGGTGTGCAGAAGAAAGAAGCGCAAGTAAAAGCGAAAGAACTGTTACATAAATTTGGGTTACAAGGATACGAGGCGAAATATCCGAAAGATTTATCTGGTGGTATGAGACAACGTGTATCTTTTATCCGAACTTTATTAACGGGCGGGGAGATATTATTGTTAGATGAACCGTTTAGCGCATTGGACGCTTTAACGAAGGCATCTTTGCAAGAATGGTTATTTGAACAATGGAAAGAGTGGGAAAAAACAATTTTATTTATCACTCATGATGTTGAAGAGGCGTTGTTTCTTTCTAATCGAATTTTCGTTGTAGAAAATCAACCGATAGCAACTTTAACTGAGCGAATTGTGCCGCTTGATCGTAACCGAACACGAAAGGATTTATATAGGCCTGAAGTATTGGCGCTTAAAGATGAGATCCTTAGTATGTTACAAAGGCAGGTACTTGTATGATGAACCGTTTGAAAGAATTAGTTCCTGCTCTTACACTTTCTAGTATTTTACTCATTATGTGGGAAGTGGGGGCAAGAATTGTAGATGAGATGTACATTTTACCGTCACCGTCTGCAATTGTAATGAAGATTTGGAAACTAAAAGACATATTATTTACGGTTCATTTACCGGCAACGTTATACGTCGTTGTAATAGGTGTTGCTATTTCTATCGTATTAGGTGTGGGGCTAGCAATGTTAATGAATGCGAGTACGTGGATGGAAAGAGCATTTTACCCATTATTAGTAGCTTCACAAACCATCCCGATTACAGCACTTGCGCCCCTATTTGTTTTATGGTTTGGATATACCATTTGGAGTAAGGTTGTTGTTACAGTTTTAATTACGTTTTTCCCTATTGCGGTCAATACGTATGATGGATTACGTAGTACGAAGAAAGAGTGGGAGGAGCTCTTAGTTACGTATGGTGCAACGAAAAAAGATATTTTTCTAAAGCTAAAGTTGCCATCTGCTCTTCCTTACTTTTTCTCAGCGTTAAAAATTGCAGTTCCGCTTAGTGTGATTGGGGCGGCAATTGGAGAATGGCTCGGTGCACAAGCTGGGCTTGGATATTTCAGTAAAAGAATGATGACGCAGTTAGATGGTGCGGGTGTATTTGCACCAATTGTATTGCTATCATTATTAGCTATTTTTTTCGTCATACTTATTTCTATGTTAGAAAAGAAATTCATTAGTTGGAGGAAGCATTCATGAAATTTTTAAAACGCATCTTTGTGTTTACATTATTAGTTGCAATGATTGCAGGGTGCTCGAGTAATTCAGCATCAGATAAGAGTAAAAAAGAGAAAGAAATAACAGTCATGCTTGATTGGTATCCGAATGCGGTGCATAGCTTTATTTATGCCGCAATTGAAAAAGGCTACTTTAAAGAAGAAGGAGTAAAGGTAAATATTAAATTCCCTTCTAATCCGACTGATCCATTAACGTTAGCTGCAGCAGGGAAAGTGACAGTTGGCTTGTATTATCAGCCAGATGTTGTTATGGCCAGAGCAAATGAACAAATTCCAGTGAAATCAATTGGAGCTGTCGTACGTTCACCGTTAAATCATGTCGTATCGCTGAAATCAGCAGGCATTCAATCACCGAAAGATTTAGAAGGCAAAACAGTAGGTTACTCTGGAACGCCTTTAAGTGAAGCGTATTTAAAAACGATGATAAAAGAAGATGGTGGAAATCCTGATACGGTGAAAGTAGTTGATGTCGGGTTTGATTTAGTGCCAGCATTAATTACGAAAAAAGTGGATGCTGTAACAGGGGCATACATTAACCATGAAGTACCTGTTATGCGCCATGAAGGCCATGAACCAGCGTACTTTAATCCAGCTGATTATGGAGTACCGAACTATCATGAACTTGTGTTTGTAACAGGTGATAAAACGTTGAAAAAAGATAAAGAAGCGCTGCAAGCCTTTTTACGCGGGGCGAAAAAAGGGTATGACTTTATGAAGAAAAACCCTGATGAAGCATTAAATATTTTATTAGATCATCAAGAAAAAGAAAACTTCCCACTTGTGCCAGAAGTTGAAAAAGAAAGTATGAAAATTTTATTAGAGAAGATGGAAACGAAAGATGAGCCATTCTTATCAGATTCAAAAGAGTCTTGGGAGAAACAAAATAAATGGTTGAAAGACAAAGGAATGACGAAAGAAATCGTTCCAGCCGATGAACTATTCGAAAACATTTTAAAGTAGGCGAATGAATATGAAAAATGAGCTCCATGTAATCTCAAATGGCCATATGCCATTCGAAGAGTTAGTGAATGTAGCGATGCAAATTGAGAGTGAGATTGATTATTTGCATATTCGTGAGCGTGAGAAAAGTACGAAAGAATTATATGAAGGTGTGGAAAGCCTTTTAAAAAAAGGCTTTCCAGCATCTAAACTTGTTATAAATGACCGAATTGATATTGCTATTTTATTAAATATCCCGCGTGTGCAGCTAGGATATCGAAGTACAGATGTAAGGTCAGTGAAAGAAAAGTTTTCGTATTTGCATGTTGGCTATTCCGTACATTCTTTAGAAGAAGCGATAGAGGCTTTTAAGAATGGGGCTGACTCGCTCATTTATGGTCATGTATTCCCAACAGAGTGCAAAAAAGGTGTGCCAGCGAGAGGGTTAGAAGAAATTTCGGGCATTGCAAAGAGCTTATCGATACCGATTATAGCTATTGGAGGGATTACTCCTGAAAATACAAAGGATGTTCTTGCAAGTGAAGTAAGTGGAATTGCTGTTATGTCTGGAATTGTAAGTAATAGTAACCCGTATAGCAGAGCGAAATCTTATAAGGAATCAATAAGAAAGTGGGCGGGAAAACATGTGTGAGAAGTATGATGTAGCGATTATTGGCGGTGGTGTAATTGGTAGTTCAGTTGCACATTTTCTAGCAGAAAGAGGACATAAAGTAGCAATTATAGAGAAGCAGAGAATTGCATCGGAAGCTTCGAAAGCTGCTGCTGGTTTACTTGGTGTTCAGGCAGAATGGGATGCGTATGATCCGCTATTTGAACTTGCTAGAGAAAGCCGTGCTATATTTCCACAACTTGCAGCAGTTTTACGTGAAAAGACGGGTATTGATATTGGCTATGAGGAAAAAGGGATATATCGCATCGCTCAAAATGAGGATGAGAAAGAGAGAATTCTTCACATTATGGATTGGCAGCAGAAAACAGGTGAAGATTCCTATTTTCTAACGGGAGACCATTTGCGGGAAAAAGAGCCGTTCCTATCCGAGTCAATTATAGGAGCGGTATATTATCCGAAAGATGGGCATGTTATTGCACCAGAGCTTACGAAAGCATTCGCGCATTCTGCATCAATTTCTGGTGCGGATATATATGAACAAACAGAAGTGTTTGATATCCGTATTGAAAATAATAAAGTGACTGGAATTGTGACAAGCGAAGGTGTAATCATATGCGAAAAAGTCGTTATCGCTGGAGGGTCATGGAGTACGAAATTACTACATTATTTCCATAGTGATTGGGGCACGTATCCTGTGAAGGGTGAAGTTGTTGCAGTAAGAAGCAAGAAACTGCTCTTGAAAGCTCCTATTTTCCAAGAACGGTTTTATATTACGCCGAAGCGCGGTGGGCGTTACGTAATTGGAGCAACGATGAAGCCTCATACGTTCAATAAAACTGTGCAACCCGAAAGTATTACTTCTATATTAGAGCGTGCTTATACAATATTACCGGCTTTAAAAGAAGCAGAGTGGGAAAGTACATGGGCAGGATTAAGGCCACAATCGAATCATGAAGCTCCTTATATGGGAGAGCATGAAGAAATAAAAGGTTTATATGCTTGTACGGGCCATTATAGAAACGGCATTTTATTAAGTCCTGTGTCTGGTCAATATATGGCTGATTTAATAGAAGGAAAGCAGGGGAATCACTTGCTAGATTCATTGCTTTCTAAAACGGTTTAGAAAGGGGATGGAAGTTTGAATTTGAAAATTAACGGTAACCAAATCGAAGTGCCAGCGAGTGTGAAGACAGTAGCTGAACTACTTATACATTTAGGGTTAGATAATAGAATTGTTGTTGTAGAGCGTAATAAAGATATTTTACAAAAAGATGATCATAAAGATACATCTGTTTTTGATGGAGACCAAATTGAGATTGTAACTTTCGTAGGAGGCGGTTGATTATGTTAAACATTGGACCATTTTCATTTCATTCTAGACTTTTATTAGGAACAGGGAAATTTCCTGATTTTGATGTACAGCAAAAGGTAATTGACGTTTCTGAAGCTGAAATTTTAACGTTTGCAGTACGTCGTATGGATATATTTGATGCAAAGCAACCTAATTTATTAGAGAAGCTTGATGTGAAAAAATATACGTTATTACCAAATACAGCTGGAGCAAAAAATGCTGAAGAAGCTGTTCGTATTGCAAAATTAGCAAAAGCTTCAGGGCTTTGTGACATGATCAAAGTTGAAGTTATTGGTGATGATAGAACGTTATTACCTGATCCAGTAGAAACGTTAAAGGCATCTGAAATGTTATTAGAAGAAGGGTTTATCGTACTTCCGTACACATCTGATGACGTTGTATTAGCACGTAAATTACAAGAACTAGGTGTGCATGCGATTATGCCAGGAGCATCACCGATTGGATCAGGGCTTGGTATTGTAAATCCATTGAATTTAAGCTTCATTATTGAACAAGCGACAGTACCAGTTATCGTTGATGCCGGTATTGGTAGCCCAGCTGATGCGGCATTTGCAATGGAATTAGGAGCAGATGGTGTGTTATTAAATACGGCTGTATCAGGAGCAAAAGATCCTATTAAAATGGCATACGCAATGAAATTAGGTATTGAGGCAGGACGATTAGGGTTTGAAGCAGGTCGTATTGCACGTAAACGTTGTGCAACAGCAAGTAGTCCTTTAGAAGGAATGAGCGTAGTTGAATAATCGATATTCTCGCCAAGAGCTATTTTCTCCAATTGGGGAAGAAGGGCAACAAAAGATACGAGAAAAGCATGTACTTATTATCGGTGCAGGCGCATTAGGTAGTGCAAACGCAGAGATGTTTGTAAGAGCAGGCGTTGGTCAAGTAACAATTGTTGACCGTGATTATGTCGATTGGAGTAATTTACAAAGACAACAATTGTATGCAGAGAGTGATGTAGAGAATAATCTTCCGAAGGCTGTAGCGGCAAAAAAACGTCTAGAAGAGGTTAATAGTGAAGTAAGAGTAGAAGCTCTCGTTCAAGATGTAACAGCTGAAGAGTTAGAAGAACTCGTTACAAATGTTGATGTAATTATCGATGCGACTGACAATTTCGAAACGCGTTTCATTGTGAATGATATATCACAAAAATATTCTATTCCATGGGTTTACGGGGCATGTGTAGGGAGTTATGGCCTTTCTTACACAATTCTTCCAGATAAAACGCCATGTTTATCTTGTTTATTACAATCGATTCCGCTTGGCGGAGCGACATGTGATACAGCGGGTATTATATCACCTGCTGTATCTCTTGTCGTTTCTCATCAAGTAACGGAAGCTCTTAAACTGTTAGTGGAAGACTATGAATCGCTTCGCGATGGACTTGTGTCGTTTGATGTATGGAAGAATGAATATTCATGTATGAATGTACAAAAACTTCGTAAACACAATTGTCCTTCGTGTGGTGATAATGCGCTATACCCGTATTTAAATAAAGAAAACACTTCAAAAACAGCAGTTTTATGCGGGAGAAATACAGTTCAAATTAGACCACCTCATAAAGAGGAAATGAATTTTGAACAATATAAACAGCTGCTAGAAGGCCGCGTGAATGAGTTAAATGTAAATCCATATTTACTATCTTTCTCTGTTGAAGAAAAGAGGTTAGTTGCCTTCAAAGATGGCCGTGTACTTGTACATGGAACGAAAGATATAAGCGAAGCAAAGACGATTTATCATCGCTATTTTGGATAGAAAAGGATGAGTGAGATGGAAGTGAATAAAGCTTTAACAATTGCAGGATCTGACAGCGGAGGCGGTGCTGGAATTCAGGCGGATTTAAAAACATTCCAAGAGCTTGGTGTGTACGGAATGACAGCTATTACAGCAATTACTGCTCAAAACACGCTTGGCGTTCAAGGGGTATATCCTGTTCCATTAGAAGGTATTACGGAACAGCTGAATTCAATTGGTACGGATTTAACACCAGATGCTGTGAAACTAGGAATGTTATTTAGTAGTGAAATTATTCAAACTGTGGCAGAGCAGATTAAGAAATTTGGCTGGAATAATATTGTGCTAGATCCTGTTATGATTGCAAAAGGCGGAGCATCATTATTACAGCAAGAAGCAGTACAAGCATTAAAAGAATATTTATTACCAGTAGCAACCGTTGTAACACCGAATGTTCCTGAAGCAGAAGTGTTAACTGGGATGGAGATTCATAACGTTGAAGATAGTAAGAAGGCTGCGAAAGTATTGCATGAATTAGGTGCTAAATATGTGCTTATGAAGGGCGGACATGCAGAATATCAAGGGAATGAAGTAATTGATTTACTCTTTGATGGAGAAGAGTTTATTGAATTTAGAAGTGAACGAATTCCTTCGAAACAAACGCACGGAAGCGGGTGTACATTTGCTTCCGCAGTTACAGCTGGACTTGCGAAAGGGTACTCGATTGAAGAGGCGGTTCAAGAGGCAAAACAATTTATTAGTATAGCGATTGAAGAGCCATTGAATATTGGAAGTGGTCATGGACCGACGAATCATTTTGCGTATAAATGGAGTAGAACAAGAGCATAAAGAAGTGAGTTTCGAAAACAATAAAATCCTCTATCCCTTATATTTTATAAGAGGATGGAGGGCTTGGTTTTTTTGAGATGAAAATATAAATAGCAGTAAAATGCACCATTCGAATTTACATTGTAATAAGCAACTAATGGAAGAATACATCATATAAAACACCACTGTGTTCGATAATTTTTTAATCAATATCTAAATATTTATATATTACATTTTACATTGTATAAGTGTAAATTTATAATTTAGATAATTAAGAACAAGTAATTGTCTTAATGAAATAAAAATATATTAAATGGAGGTTTATTATGAAGGTGAAAAAAATGAAGAAATTTATTGTTGGTGCGGCAGCATTAGGGATTATAGGTACTGGCGCTGTTTCAGCACAAGCAATGGGAATACAGCATATTTCTATGGGGTCGGGTGCCACTGTTTATATTCAAGGATATAACGAAGTTGGTAAGAAAGGTACTGGTGCTTATGGTACAAACAAAAATAAGGTAGTTACGGGTGTTAAAGTAACTTTAAAAGAAGGGAAATTTAATGAGTCGGCTAACAATTATTCTAAACGAGGAGGATGGACAAAGGAATTATCAAAAGTCAATAATCCATTCGAAACGGCTTATACAAACTATAGTTGGAGATACTAGTTTAGCCTTCTGCAAAATTATTCCCAACAGTATGTACACTACTGTTGGGAATCGTTTCATTTATAAAGAATAATTTTATTATTAAATAGGATAAAGAAGTGAAGGGTAATGGGGATAATGTCTAAAATAATGAAAAAATCGTGGCTACCTCTTTTTTTTACATTAATTGTATTTGGGACTATTGCTGGCGGAATTTCAATGATTTTATCTGTAGAAGAACAGATGACCAATAACATTAATAAAAATACGTATCGGATTTCTATTAACCAAAATGAAATGGAAACCAGTTTTACAAACCAAGACTTACTATCATGGTTAAATAAACAAACCGATAATTTCATACTTTATAAGAACATACCGCAAGAAGCTAGTCGATTAAGCTTTTCAAATGAAAATACTTCTATATATAGCTTGGAGAAGGGAAAAGCTTATATTAATGTTTGGAACAAAGATGATCAAGTGGTTAAAAATGGTAAAAAGTACTTTTACTTTGATGGTAGGGAGTATGAAGTAATTGGCTATATTGATACTTTTACTAATGTAGTAGCAAATCTTGAGTCGTCGTTAGAAGCAACTCAAAAAGAATTAATAAAGGGAGAGTATTTCTTGGACGCAGGAGGAAATAGTGAGTCCCTTATACAGGATTTATTAACTACTATACAAGAAACAGATAATACAATTACAATCTCTTATGAAAAGGTTAAGCAAACATGGATAAATAATCTATTAAACCAAAAATATGCGCTTTTTATATTTCTTGGAACTAGTGCGATGCTATTTGTATCAGGATTTACTATCGTGCTTTCATGGGTAGAAAAATATAAGCGTGAGATGTTTGTTAGGCGATTATCAGGTGCGGGAGAAACAGGTTTATTATTAAGAGTTTATACTAATATGCTAGTTATTCGAGTAATAGGGATCTTGATTGGAAGCTCGATAACATTTCTTATTACGGATGTTTTAAACCTATTACCGTATAATACTGTATTTCGTTTGGAATCAATTGTTGTAGGTATCATACTATTCTTTCTGATGGATATATTTTACACATTCCCGATGTTATTTATCAATCAAAGGAAGCAATTAATCAAGATAATGAGGTAGGAAGATGTCAACTCAATTAAAATATGCTCTTGAAGATATTTGGAGGAAAAAGCTTTATTTTATTTTGTTTTTTACTCAGATTATGATTATCACATTGTTAATTACGGAATGTTTTTCTTTAATGTATAAGAAGCAAGATGCGTTTAACTATTTATCTAAGGCATTTAATATTTCTAATGTTTATTATGTATCACTTGCAGAAAAAGAAAAGTATATAGGTGGCGAATATGAAGAAAGTATTATGAAAGATTTATATACATATGTCAATGAAAGTCAGAAGTATACAATTTTTTCTGATATTGAAGATTATATAGAAATAAAGAGTATTCCAAAAAATTCTCTTTCCGTTGAAATAGAGCAAGGACAAACTAAGGTTCAAGCCTATAAAAGTTTAGCTATTTCACATAGTTTTATAGATGTTTTTGATTTAGCTTTATCAAAGGGCGAGTTTTTTGCTTCCAATTGGGGGTATACGAGTAACGAGAGTATACCAGTTGTACTGGGGCATTCTTATCAAAAGTTTATGAATATCAATGATGAGTTTGTTAATATAGATAATTTGAAATATAAGGTTGTTGGTTTTTTACAAGAAGGACAAAGTTTCGTTGATATATCATCAGGCAAAGGTGTTATAGAGTTAGATGAAACGGTATTAATACCAATGGACGCTACAAAATTTGATGATATGTATGTGAATGGAAATTATGATTATGAAACCTATCTTAATAATGCAACAATAATAGCAAAGAATAAAGAGGATATAACAGAGCTTAGAAATATTACAGAAAAATCACGACTATATAATTATAACTTCAATAATATAGTTGGCGTCTCAAAGTATATGGAGATGTCTACCAAAAAATCTGTAGGTGTATTTCTGTTTATATCAATATGGGTAATTATTTTTGCTTTTTCATTAGTTATTATTAATACATTAGAATTTGTTAGAAAAAATTTAAGAGAATTTAGTATTCATATTTTTTGTGGTGGAGATAGGTCGGATATTGCATTAAGGATTTTTTTACAAATATTTATTGTTTGGGTCCTTTCTTCTATTACTTCTGTTCTAGTGTCCAATCAACCTTTCAGAATATTGGGGGTTTCGGGAGCGATCTTATTTCTTTGTTTAATAACATGTATTCCTAGCTTTATTAAACTTTTTAGTTTACAGATAAGTGACATATTAAGGAGAAAAGAATAAATGATTGAGCTGAATAATATTTCAAAAGTTTATAATAAGTCGAAGGCCAATGAAGTGAAAGTTCTTCAAAATATTGACTTGAAAATAGAAAAAAGTAGTATGTTAGCGATTATGGGTCCGTCAGGTTCAGGGAAATCTACATTATTGAATATATTTGGTTGCCTAGATATCCCGAGTATGGGTACTTATAAGTTGTATAATCAAGAATTGCAATCTTTAAATCGAAGGAAATTAGCTACTATACGAAATGAGTACTTTGGTTTTGTTGTACAAGATTTTGCACTTATTGAGGACTACACTGTTATGAAAAATGTTGAAATTCCAATTCTATATAGTAAGGACAAAACTAATAAAAAAGAAAGAGTGCTATCAATACTTGAAAGGCTTGGTATGAAGGAAAAGGCATCTGAATATGCATATAATTTATCAGGTGGACAACGGCAACGTGTGGCAATTGCACGAGCATTGATTAACAATCCAGATATTATTTTAGCTGATGAACCAACTGGAGCGTTGGATCAAAGAACAGGTCAGCAAGTTTTAGATATTTTTAAAAGTATACATCAAGAACAGAAAAAAACTATTTTAATTGTAACCCATGATGATAGGGTTGCGAAACAGTGTGATGGAATAATAAATATAGTAGATGGAAAGGTTTACTAAAAAATATTAACTGGCAAGTTTTTATAAATTTTTTTAAGGTGGAAGGGGATGATGGATAATGAAGGAAAATGGGTTATATGAACCTAAAAAAAGAATACAAGGAAGTTGGATTCTACCCTTAATAATAGTTATATTGATTCTCTTGCTACGCCACTTTATATTTACTCCTGTAGTAGTTGAGGGAAGCTCAATGATGTCAACTCTTCAGGACGGAGATAGAATGGTAGCGAGTAAAATTGGATACAAACTAAATGGTCTAGAACGATTTGATATTTCCGTATTCAAGCATAAAGATGGAGCGAATTATATAAAACGTATTATTGGCCTTCCAGGGGATTATGTTGAATATAAAAATGACCAGTTATATATAAATGGTAAAAAATATAGTGAGGCTTATTTGGAGAGTCAAAAGAAAGATTTGGCAAGGGGGGAGTTACTTACTGAAGACTTTAATATAAAAACATTGCCATCAACCCTTAGTCCTATAGTTCCAGAGGGGCATTATTTTGTATTAGGAGACAATCGCCGTGGTAGTAAAGATAGTCGCGATATTGGTTTTATACCGGCAAATAATATTATTGGAAAAGCAAACGTTGTTTATTGGCCTTTGAATGAGATGAAAATTGTTAAATAAAAAACACGGGTTAATAAACTGGACGGTAAGCTACGCTATAGGCTAACCGCTATCGTAGGATTAAAAAATAAATAAAATTAGTTTGTTTACCTATTGTGTTTCTCTTGCTACACTTGCAAAAAAATTAAAGGAAGAATATTTTTGAGTTTTTTTGCAAGTGTAGTTTAGATTGTGAGTATATAATATTCTTGAAGCTATATGCATGCTTTTTGATGTGCAATTTCTTAAACTTGGTTATAAGTTATTAAAATTTTATTAAACTTCCTCAATTTATCTATCACGCTGTGAACAAAATTTTTTTGAAATTATATATTATATCGTTATAATAAAATTCGATGTATTTAGAGGCGGATATTACCTTACATGCAGAATTGTTGTAAGTTTATATTCGCGGGATAAATTTTGAAAGAAAGAGAGAGTAAATGTTAAGTACACCTAATATGGGTGCTTATATACATTTGCTTTTTTGTATATAAAATATCATTTCTGTGAAAAAAAGAAATGATAAGAAAACAGATGAACGGGTATTAAAAATACATATTATAAGCGTTTAAATAATGAGATATTTTCTTATTCTAGGTAATTTACTTCTTTACAAGTGAAATATAGAGGCGTATATTTACTCTCATAAATCATTCATTAAATTTCCAAAAAATCCTAAAATCGCTGAATTCCAGAAATGGAGCGGGGGAACCAATTTGTGCGTCGTCACTAGGGGTGAATCTTTCAGTTTTGAAAGTAGGGCTACTCTCAAAGCCCGAATCCGACAGCTAACTTCGTAAGCGTCTTGAGAGAGGACGGTGCCATGATGGATACTTCCCTTCATCGGTCCGATTAGTATAGGGGAATATCAATCTATATTTGAGTTCTTTTATGCTAAGGAGGATGAGGTACATGGAACTAACACTTATTTGTGTTGGAGAAGAAAATAAGATAAAGAGTTTAAGAGAGCTAGTAGCATTTCAGCATGAGTTAATTATTTTTACAGCAAATGAGGAGATAGCAGCTGAAGTCAGGGGCTATGGATTTGAATCAGCTTATAGCTGTAATAAGGAGCAGGATTTTACTAGTATTTGCGAGTGTATTAAGAAGGTGATTCTGCTAGGGGATGAGCTTCAAATAGTTAGCTTTTTCGCAGAACGTATTCGCTTTTCTTTCCAAGCGCCTATTACTGTTGTTACAAGAAATAAACGATATCCAGCGAGGCTCTATGAAACGATTGGGGCTAAATTCGTGGTGTTTACAAATTGTGATAACATTTCTTTTTTATTTTTTGAATAGGGCGGAGGAGAGTGAATATGAAGGTGTTGCTACTAGGAGATATAGCGAATCGTTGGGCGGTATCGATAGAGAGAGTTGAAAAATTGATCCAGATTGATCCTCTTTTTCCAGGGCCATATATTATATTGCCATCGAAAGACGCTTTATATTTAAAAACAGATGTTATCGAATATGAGCAGCTACATGCAGAATTGTCACAAGTTTATATTCGCGGGAGAAATTTACGTGCTTTTTTACGAGGGGAATAAATAGTGAATGAAAAAAGAGTGAATGCTGAGTGCAACAAGCTATGCACTTCATGTAATTCGCTCTTTTTATTTCGTATTTAAAAGATCATTTCTGTGAAAAAGAAAGAAAAGACGAGAAAACAGATGAAAGAATATTAATAATACCTAATGTAAGCGTTTAAATAGATGGATATTTTCTTATTTTCAGTAATTTAACCCTTTACAAGTTAAATTTAGAGGAGTATATTTACTCTCATAAATCATTCATGAAATTTCCAAAAAAAACCTAAAATCGCTGAGTTCCAGAAATGGAGCGGGGGAACCAATTTTGTGCATCGTCACTTGGGGTGAATCTTTCAATTTTGAAAGTAGGGCTACTCTTTAGGCCCGAATCCGACAGCTAACCTCGTAAGCGTTTAGAGAGGAGGTTTACTTTGTGTTGTTCATTTCGAACACTAAGTAGAGCTTAGTGTTCTTTTTTCGATAAAGATATGGTAAATTTTAACAAAAAAGTGAGGGGTAATTATGTTAGATGTTGTAATGATCGGAATTTTTGTTGTATTAGTAGCATCGATGGCAAGTCTTGCAAGTTGGTCAGATAAAGTTGTGAAAGAAGGGAAGCAATCATGATGATTGCCTTATCGGTTATTGTTGCAGCGATTACGGTGTACTTAGTGTACGCATTATTAAATCCAGAAAAGTTTTAATTAGGGGGAATCATTCATTATGATTTGGGTTGCAGTTGTTATTACAATGCTCTTGTTTATTTTAGTAGCAAAGCCAACGGGGATTTATTTAGAAAAAGCTTTTCAAGGTAGCAAAACGCTAGATAAAGTATTCGGGCCTTTTGAAAAACTTATTTTTAAAATTACGGGTGTAAAAGAATACAATCAAACGTGGAAACAGTATGCATTATCATTAGTGTTACTTAATGGATTTATGATTGTGGTCGTATATTTCATTTTCAGATTACAAGGTGTGCTGCCGCTAAATCCAGCGCATATTGAGGGAATGGAGCCTACGCTTGCTTTTAATACAGCAATTAGTTTTATGGCTGATACAAATTTACAGCATTATAGCGGTGAAAATGGTTTGTCTTATTTATCACAATTAATTGGGATTACATTTTTAATGTTTGCGGCACCAGCAACGACATTAGCGCTCGTTATGGCTTTCATAAGAGGACTTGCTGGAAAAGAACTCGGTAACTTTTTCGTAGATTTTACGAGAGCATTAACGAGAGTGTTTCTTCCTATCGCATTTATAGCAGCGTTAGTCTTCGTCGCACTTGGCGTACCGCAAACGTTAGACGGGGCAGTTACAGCACAAACGATTGATGGGGCAAAACAAAGTATTTTACGTGGTCCAGTTGCATCATTCGTTTCCATTAAGGAACTTGGAAATAACGGCGGAGGATTTTTCGGGGCAAACTCTACACATCCTTTCGAAAATCCAGGACAAATGAGTAATATTTTGCAAATGATGCTTATGATGTTATTGCCAACAGCACTTCCATTTACGTATGGAAGAATGGTAGGAAATAAAAAACAAGGCCGCATCCTTTTCGTGTCACTATTTATGGTGTTTTTACTAGGATTTATAACGATTACGACATCTGAATTACATGGAAATCCAGCGTTAAATGGAATGGGTATCGAACATGTACAAGGAAGTACAGAAGGAAAAGAAGTCCGATTTGGAACAGTATTTTCTTCCCTTTATGCGACAGTAACGACAGCTGCTGAAACTGGGGCTGTTAATACAATGCATGATACGTTAACACCAATTGGTGGTCTAGTTCCACTCGTAAATATGATGTTAAATACAGTATACGGCGGCGTTGGAGCAGGTTTTGTAAACATTATTATGTATGCCATTATTGCAGTCTTTATATCTGGGTTAATGGTTGGACGGACACCAGAGTTTTTAGGTAAGAAAATTGAAGGTAAGGAAATGAAATTGATTGCGGTAACGATTTTATTTCATCCATTGCTTATTTTAGGATTTTCAGCATTAGCTCTTTCAACAAGCTTAGGAACGGATGCAATCTCTCATTCCGGTTTCCACGGTTTAACGCAAGTTGTATATGAATACACATCGTCAGCTGCGAATAACGGATCTGGATTTGAAGGCTTAGCAGATAATACACCGTTTTGGAATATTACGACTGGTTTAGTTATGTTTTTAGGACGCTATTTTAGTTTAATTACGATGCTAGCTGTGGCAGCTTCATTGAAAGAGAAGACGGTAGTACCAGAAACAGTCGGAACGTTCCGTACGGATAATGGTTTATTTGGAGGAATCTTTATTGGAACGATTGTAATTGTTGGTGCATTAACATTTTTCCCGATGTTAGTACTTGGCCCAATTGCAGAATTTCTTACATTGAAGTAATGGAGGGTAAATGATGAGACCGGTAGTAGTAAAAGAAAAACAAGTGAACGAGTCACAAATACATGTTGTAGAAGATGAGGTTAGAAAAGCGAAAACGATGGATCGTGATATTGTGAAACATGCGATGAAACAATCCTTTGCGAAATTGAATCCGAAAGTAATGATAAAGAATCCCATTATGTTCGTTGTGGAAATTGGATTTATCATTACGTTCATTTTATCTTTTCTCCCAAGTCGTTCTAGTAGTGTACCAGGATGGTTTAATATAACAGTTTCTCTCATTCTATTATTTACAGTTTTATTTGCTAACTTTGCAGAAGCGCTAGCTGAAGGTCGTGGTAAAGCGCAAGCCGATTCTTTAAAACAATCGAAGAAAGATGTGTTTGCAAATGTTGTAAAAGAAAATGGAGATATTGTTCAAGTTTCAGCAACTGATCTGAGAAAAGGTGACGTTGTTATTGTAAAACAAGGAGAAATGATTCCAAATGATGGTGAAGTAATTAAAGGTTTAGCGTCTGTCGATGAATCTGCAATTACAGGGGAATCAGCTCCTGTAATAAAAGAGGCGGGTGGCGATTTTTGTTCAGTAACAGGCGGTACGATGGTCGTAAGTGATGAGATTACAATTGTAATTACGAGTAACCCTGGCGAATCATTTATTGATAAAATGATTTCTTTAGTAGAAGGAGCTGCTCGTCAAAAGACGCCGAATGAGATTGCTTTAAATACAGTATTAACGAGTTTAACGCTTATTTTCTTAATCGTTGTTGTAACGTTGCCGATTTTTACAAATTATTTAGGGTTTCAAATTGATACAGCTGTACTTGTAGCATTGTTAGTTTGTTTAATTCCAACGACAATTGGTGGATTATTATCAGCGATTGGTATTGCTGGGATGGACCGCGTGACAAAGTTCAATGTGTTAGCGATGTCGGGTAAAGCAGTAGAAGCTGCGGGCGATATTAATACAATTATTTTAGATAAAACAGGTACGATTACTTTTGGGAACCGGATGGCACATACACTGCTTCCTGTAGGAAATGAAACGATTGAGCAAGTAGGGAAATGGGCTGCAATTAGCTCAGTTTTAGACGAAACACCAGAAGGTCGATCTGTTATAGAATATGTACAAACGAAATCTATATCATATAATAGAGAACTTGCCGAACAAGGTGAATTTGTTCCGTTTAAAGCAGAAACGAGAATGAGTGGTGTGGATTTAAAAGACGGAACGAAAGTGAGAAAAGGTGCTGTAGGTAGCGTGATTGAATGGGTTAGGTCGCAAGGCGGAACGATTCCGAAAGATGTGAATCAAAAAGCAGATTTTATTTCAAAAGAGGGTGGGACACCACTTGTAGTTGCAGTAGATAATCGTATTTATGGTTTAATCTATTTAAAGGATACAGTAAAGCCTGGTATGCGTGAACGTTTTGAACAGTTGCGCCAAATGGGGATTAAAACGGTTATGTGTACTGGTGATAATCCATTAACAGCAGCAACAATTGCAAAAGAAGCAGGGGTAGATGAATTCGTTGCCGAGTGTAAACCAGAAGATAAAATTGCAGTTATTAAGGCAGAGCAAGATAAAGGGAAACTTGTAGCGATGACGGGTGATGGTACAAATGATGCTCCGGCATTAGCGCAGGCTGACGTTGGATTAGCGATGAATAGTGGTACGACAGCTGCGAAAGAAGCAGCGAATATGATTGATTTAGATTCGAACCCGACAAAAATTATTGAGGTTGTAGGAATTGGTAAGCAATTGTTAATGACTCGTGGTGCGTTAACGACGTTTAGTATTGCGAATGACATCGCGAAATATTTCGCGATCATTCCAGCGATGTTTACACTTGCGATTCCGCAAATGGAAGCATTAAACATTATGAAATTAACATCACCGCTTTCAGCAATCTTATCAGCATTAATATTTAATGCAGTTATTATTCCGTTACTCATTCCGCTAGCTATGAAAGGTATCGCATATAAACCGATGAGTTCGAATGCACTACTTAGCCGAAACTTACTCATTTATGGGCTTGGCGGAGTTATCGTTCCGTTCATTGGAATTAAAGTAATTGATATGATTGTCGGCTTGTTCATATAAGGAAGAGGGGAAAAAAAGATGGCGAAAAAACAAAGTATACTTTCACCAATTATTCGTATTACTTTTACATTTCTAGTCTTGTGCGGCCTCGTATACCCACTGATTGTAACTGGTATAGCGCAAGCGGTAATGAAGGATAATGCAGATGGAAGTCTTATATATAATGATAAAGATGAAGTAGTTGGTTCAAAATTAATCGGTCAAAATTTCACAGACCCACGTTATTTTCATGGACGTGTCTCTAGTATAGAATATAAAGCAGAAGCATCTGGTTCAAATAACTATGCACCGTCTAATCCAGATTTAGAGAAACGAGTAGAGAAAAGTATTGCAGACTGGAAGGAAAAAAATCCAACTGTTCCAGTTACAGAAGTACCGATAGATTTAGTGACGAATTCAGGTTCAGGGCTTGATCCTGACATTAGTCCGAAGGCGGCTTCCGTACAGGTAGATCGCATCTCGAAATTAACGAATATTCCGAAAGAAAAGCTAGATCAATTGATTAAGGATCAAACGGAAGGCGCTGCACTCGGCTTGTTTGGAGAAGATCGCGTGAACGTCTTAAAGTTAAATTTAGAATTACAGAAATTAATGAAATAGTAACAGTGCTACCTCAATCTAACGGATTGAGGTAGCGTTGTTTCGAAAGAAAGGTTGTGAGTGTTTTGTATGCGGATGACTATAAACCGACGTTTCAAAGGCGAACGCCAGAAGAGTATTTAGAATATATTCGTCAGCAAAATCGCGGGAAGTTAAAGCTATACGTAGGGGCGGCTCCAGGAGTAGGGAAAAGCTATAAAATGCTATTTGATGCAAGAGAGATGAAAAAAGACGGTATTGATATTGTAATTGGTTTAATTGAAACACATGGGAGAATTGAGACGGAAGAAGCAATTGCTGATTTAGAAAAAGTTCCGTTAAAAGAAATAGACTATAAAGGAAAAGTATTTTATGAGCTTAATGTGGAAGGAATTATAAAACGTGCACCGCAAGTAGTTGTAGTGGATGAACTTGCGCATAGTAATATTCCTGGGTCGAAAAATAAGAAACGTTACATGGATGTGCAGGAATTGTTAGATGCCGGTATATCTGTATTATCAGCATTTAATATTCAACATTTAGAAAGTGTTCATGACATTGTAGCTCAAATTACGAATGTAAAAGTACGAGAACGAATTCCGGATTTTATTTTGCAAAAAGCAAATGAAATTCAGCTTGTTGATGCAACGCCAGAAGTATTAAGGAAGAGATTAATAGATGGAAAGATATATAAAGAAGAAAAAATAGAGCAAAGCTTACAAAATTTCTTTACGCTTAATAATTTAGGGGCACTACGGGAATTATCGCTTCGCGAAGTTGCAGATGATATGGATGAGAAAATTAGTCAAACAGTTATAGAACCCATTGGCGTGAAAGAAAAAATTCTCGTTTGTGTACAATACAGTTCAACAGCAGAGAAATTAATACGGAGAGGTTGGCGCATGGCTGATCGGTTAAACGCTGAATTGTATGTCTTAAACGTAGAAAGAGAAAATATAGATTCTATTTCAGCAGGGAAAAAGCAAACAATTGAAGAGTGGAAATCGCTAACGAATCAATTTGATGCGAGCTTTGTATTAGAAGAAGCGAAAGGAAGAAAACCCGCTGATGTTATTATTGAAGTCGCGAACAGACTACAAGTGACACAAGTTTTACTCGGGCAATCGGCGAGAACACGGTGGGAAGAAATACGAAAAGGTTCTATTGTAAATGAAATTATGAGAGAAACGAAGTATATTGATATTCATATTGTTGCTGATCAAAGAGCTTAAAATAGAGACCTCCTTTCGGGAAGTCTCTAAGGTGTTGTGTATGAGTATACTACTTCTACTCATTAGGTAGCATAGTAAAAAAATTCAAATCCGTCAGGGTTTATTTGATAGCCTACTTTTATAACATCTATAAACGATAATAAAACACTACATGAAAAGACCATATTTTGTATAAAAATATGTCTTAAGTTGATGGGCATGGGATGGAACCTTATCCTTGTTTAGACCGGATATCCGCCTGTTGGCGGTGGCCAAGCACTAAATAATCTGCGAATCAGCACAATTTCTCCTAAATGGTAGGAGTTGTGAGATGCAATATTGCGTAGAACACCGCCAGGGGTTTCACCAGGCCATTCCTCCAATGTCTGGTCTAATTGAACAGTTTGGGCAATCGTACATGCCTGCTCAATCCCTTGAAGAAAATACTGAATACTCTGTTGTCACTCTTCCTCACTGGCAGGCCATTCTTCTTCAGGCCAGCTCTCTTTTACATGGGCAGGCAATGCAGGCTTCTTCCCCTGAGCGGATAATAAGAGAAAATCTTGCCAGTAGGTCATGTGTTTCACTAATTGATAAATAGAATAAGGTAGTTCCTCTCTGCGCTTTCCCGCAAGCGCCACGTCTATATCCGACAAAGCATTCTTGATGGGAAGATGTCCTCGTTCTCCTCTTAACGATTTTACTAATGCCTGGCTAAACGCTTTATTTGATTGCTCCATAATAACTGACTCCCATCCTGTTTTATTTGCTAATTTGCTGATTTTATGGTCGGTCTTTTTTATATGCACTAAATATATTAGAGAAGCTTTACGACTATTAAGAGAAAGTAAAATAAGGCAAAAATAACAAGAATCACTGACTTCTTAATGTACAGGAAATCGTTGATTTTTATTTGAATTGTACCTTAATGTACAATTGTAGTAACAGATAAATCAAAGGTTTGAATGACAACATCCAGGTCTGCGTTAAGGTCAGTCACTTTTGATTTTAGCTTGTCCAATCCCTCCTGAATTTTATCCAATTGATATTATTGTGAATGAACTATGAGTTGATTATAATGATTAGAGTGAACTCTAAGTCAAGAAAAAAATAATAAAAGGATAGTTATTCTATTATGAGGGAGTTCGCGAAGCAAAAATAGCGCTACTATACTAAGGTCATTCATGTGTGATAATACATTAATTAAATATATGTATATACATAGTTTCTCAGAGTGATGTGATGTCAGGTATGAGCTGTGTAACAACTAGAGGTGATTGAAGAATATTTACCTTTACATATAAGACAGAAGAATATGTTGTTCACAAAACTTCACTTGGGATCGGAAAGTTATTACGAAAGGGCTATGTAATCGCAGATTGGAATATTCGTCTTGAGGAAGATATGTATTACATCGAGATGAATGTATATTATGATGATTATATAGAGGGTCAATACTTACTGTTAGGCGTATTTCATGCGGTTTTGTATGGGTGATAAAGTGAAACTTTAATTAGTGGGGGTTTTGTTCATCCCCCACTGATTAGCAGACCTAACTTCTTCGCTTCAGCTGAATTTTGAGGTGGAAGTCTTACTGCCCGCAAATAGTGGGATAAATAAGAAGTACCGGTATTCTTCATGGGAAGGATGCCGGTATTTTTTATGTGGTTCTGGTGTTACTCCTAGGAAAAGAAAAAATCCCTCCATTTCAAGCCTTTTGAATATAGTTTCTGAAAGAACTCATATATAATAGAAAAAGATACTTAACATAGTGAATAATTAAAGAGTCAATATATAGAGAAAGAGGAGAGAGTAACATGCTTGAAAATACGGGTTTAGTATTGGAAGGCGGCGGTATGCGCGGTGTATATACTGGCGGGATATTAGAATACTTTATGGAACAAGATTTATATTTTCCATATGTAATCGGTGTATCAGCTGGTGCTTGCCATGCAGCGTCGTATCTTTCCAGACAAAGGAATAGAAATAAGACAGTAAATATTGATTATGCATCACATCCGCAATATTTATCGTATAAAAACTTATGGAAAAAGCGTCAATTATTTGATATGGATTTCATCTTTCATGAAATTCCAGAAAAACATGTCCCATTTGATTTTGACACATACTTTAATAGTCCAGAGCGTTTCCTTGTAGGAACAACAGATTGTGAAACAGGACAACCCGTTTATTTTGAAAAAGAGGGAACGAATGATGATGCGTTAAATTTATTGCAAGCGTCTAGTTCATTGCCTTTCATTGCACCAGCAGTAAATTACCGTGGTAAGCAACTGTTAGATGGCGGGATTTCAGATCCGATTCCAGTTCGTAAAGCACAGGGAGATGGGTTTGAAAAATCAGTCGTTATTTTGACGAGAAATCATGGTTATGCGAAGAAAAAATCAAAATTTGGTTGGGTTGCAGCGAAAGCTTATAAAAAATATCCGAACCTTGTTAATGCGATGCTGAATCGTTATGAAGTGTATAATGAAACACTTCACTACATTGAAAAAGAAGAGCAAGCGGGTAATTTATTCGTCATTAGACCAGAAGTGCCTCTTCAAGTAGATCGTATGGAAAAAGATAAGGCAAAATTGCAAAGTTTATATGAGCAAGGCTATGAAGATGCAAAGAGAAAATTTGCAGATTTACAGGCGTTCTTGCAAAAATAATAATTAGGCTGTGGAGAAGAAGTTCTCCGCAGCCTTTTTTATTTACGCTTCTTTTTAATAAACGAAAAGGCTAAAGCTGTAATCAAAATACTGCCTTTAATAATATCCTGTGCATAATAAGGAACGTTCATCATTGTGAGGCCATTTAATATAATTCCGATTAATACCGAGCCGAGGAATGTTCCGACTATATTTGGTTTCTTGGCACCGAACATTGCATAACCGATATAGGCAGCTGCAACTGCATCCATTAATAATGGGGCACCAGCTGCAACTTGCCCTGTTCCAACGCGGCTACATAGAATAATCCCGCCGACAGAGGCGAGTAAACCGCTAATCATATAAGCGTATACACGGTAACGATCAGTAGGGATACCGGCTAGTCTAGCAGCTTCTCGATTCCCACCCGTCATATAAAAGAAACGACCGTACGTTGTTTTTTCTAAAAATAGATGTGCAATTAAAACGACGATAAGCATGATAATGACAGGGACTGGAATTCCTAAAATGGAACCTTGACCGATAAATAAAAAAGATGGAATAAAATGTCCTGTGGCACCCGACATTCCTTCATATATTGAAGATCCTTTTGAAAATGTTAAGTGTAGTCCATTCACGATATACATGATACTTAGTGTAGCTAGTAAATCTGGTAGTTTAATTCGGATAACGAGTAGTGCATTTAATAATCCAACTAATAACCCGCACAGAATAGGAACAAGGAGTGTGACTAATAGTTCTTGTCGATATAAAACGAGACAAGAAGCGGCGGCAATTGTTGCTAAACTAGCGGTAGAGCCGACTGATAAATCAAACCCATCTACAATTAATGTAAAGGTAACGCCGATTGCTAGTAATGTCACAATGGAAATAGATCGTAAAATATCACTAATATTGTTGTATGTTAAAAAAGAATCATTGACGATAGAGAAAAAAATTGTAACACCTATAATAATAGCAACTGTACTAAATTGATAAAAAAGATGAGTAGGTAAATATAGTTTCTTAGTTTTAGTTTTATGAACGAGATTCAATGGAAAAGCTCCCTTCAGATAAATGTAAAAGCTGTTCAGGAGATAGGTCATTCGGCAAGTACTCACCTACAAATTCTCCGTTTGCCAGTATAAGAATGCGATCAGCGATATGTAGTGCTTCATCTTGTTCTCCTGTGAAATAAATTACGGAACTCCCGTTTTCTGTAATGTTGCGAATGAATTGAAAAATATCTTGTTTCGCAGCTATGTCTACACCTTTAGTTGGCTCGTCCAAAAGAAATAGATTAGGTTTGAATCCATTCCATTTTGCAATTGAGACTTTTTGTTGATTTCCACCGCTAAGTGAATGAATAAAGGCTTTTGGGTCATTGGGTGAAATGCTGAAAGAAGAAATTGCCGTAGTAGCATTATTTAATTCGGTTTGTTTTCGTCTCCAACCTGATTGGTGTAAATTAGTGTGACTTATAATATCTTCCGAAAGAAATACACCTTGTTTTCTTCTTTCTTCTGGTACAAGTGCGATTTTCGCTTTAATCGCATCTCGCGGTGTTTTAATTGTTATGTTGTGATCATCTATTTCTGCGTGATAAGTATGACGAGCACCAAATAAAGTTTCAGCAAGTGTTGTTTTTCCACTTCCAATTAATCCGTATATCACAACAGTTTCTCCTTTTCGTATTGTAAGAGAAAGGGGAGAATGATCTTCGTGTAATTGAAGCTCTTGTACTTTAAATATTTCCTCGCTCCCGATTTTTGGTGCTGTATTAATAGGGAGTGTAAGTTGTTTTCCAGTCATTGCTTCAACAATTTGTTGATCTGTAATCGTTGTAATGGCTTGAGAAAGGGCAACTTTACCGTTATGTAGTACAGTTACATCATCCGCGAAATTTCGAATCTCTGATAAACGATGAGAAACTAGGAGGATGCCAATTCCTTTTGATGTTAAGTCTTTTAATAGTTTCCCAAAGGATTCAACTTCTTTTGGTCCAAGAGAAGAAGTAGGCTCATCTAATAAAAGATAATTTGTATTGTTAGATAGGGCTCTTGCGATAAGAAGTAATTGTTTTTCATGTAATGAGCAGTTTGAAACATCTTCTGAAACATTTAAATCTACTTGTACAATTTGCAAATGTTGTTTAGCGAGTGCAACTAATTTTGACCTTGAAAATAGTACTTTATTTTGCATTGCTAAATGATCAATTAGTACATTTTCTAATACAGATAATCCGGGAATAAGTCCGTGATCTACTTCTTGTGTTACGAAAGAAATACCGTGCTTTTTTGCATCGCGTGGTGAAGTGAAGGAAACAGACTGATTATCAATTTTTATATCGCCAGCAACTGGTTGAATTTCACCAGTTGCTATTTTTAGTAAAGTACTTTTTCCCGCACCATTCATTCCTAGTAAAGCGTGCACTTTTCCTTTTTGAATATGAATAGAAACATCTTCTAAAACAGGTGTAGCTACATGATAAGAATGTGTAATGTTTTGAAGAGAGAATGTCATCATTTTTTCTCCTTCTCTAATTTTTTCATCCAAGGAGAATATGCATCTTTTGAGTCTCCCCAACCGTTTATATGTTTTGATAATTGATCCATTGTTATATTTTCTTTTGGTAAACTACTTTTCTTTACTAAATAAGGTTCTAGTGAATAAATATCTGGCGTTTGTTCACCGGCAATTTTTTTGTATAAGAATCGCACTTGAACTTTACCTACTTCAGCTGGATCAGTTGCAGCTGTAGCAGCCCAAGGTGAGTTTTCTTTTTGCATGAGTTGTAAATCTTCATTACTTAAGTCAATGCCATATACTTTTATATCTGTACGACCAGCTTGTTCAAGTGCTTTAACAGCTCCTTTAGCGAACTCATCCCATGAAGCGAAAATAGCTTGTAAATCTCCTTTTTTCGGATATTTTTTTAGTAAGGCTTCTACTTGTGTTTGTGTATCAAGCGGTGTGTTATTACTTGCAGTACCGAATCGCGCAATTTCTTTTATATTTGGATAACGTTTATAAAAGGCATCAATGATAACATTGCGACGTTCCATTGGAGCAAATCCGCCAACCCATACGACTGCGATATTTCCTTGTCCATTCAAATCTTCCGCTAACGTTTTTAATGATTTCCATGCAAGACTATAGTCATCTTGATCAATAATTGTCACACCTGGCAAGCGTAGATCGTTATCAAACGCAACTACGGGAATATTCGCCTGTAATGCTTTTTCTACTCCAGGTTTTAGTGCTTCAGAGCGGCCGTGATCAATTAAAATACCATCCACTTTTGAATTAATAGCAGTATCTAAATTTGCCGCCATTTTTGCTAAATCGTTATCAGAGTTGTAGACTTGTACACTGCCGCCAAATAGCTCGACTTGTTTTTTGACGCCCTCAATATATTGAGAGGAAAAAGTTCCGATGGACATTTGCATAATTAATGCGATTTTTAATGGCTTCTTCATTTGGCTTGGAACTTCTGTTTGTAAGTGGTTTTCTACCGTTGTAGTCGCCTTTTTCACAGTTTCTTGCTTTTGTGAAGAGATAGCATCTTGTTCATTTGTACACGCTGTTAATGTAAATAAGAGAAAAATAAGTACGATGGAACATAATTTTTTCATGAAAAAATCCCTCCTAAACTAAGAAGAGAGAGGAGGGAGTGAAAATAAAAAACGTCTTTTCATATAGAAAAGACGTCTTATCATATTACTCTTATCTTTCAACACAATGTGTTGTAAGAATTAGCACCGTGCCCATAAATGGGTCGGTTGCCGGGCTTCGTAGGGCTCATCCCTCCACCTGCTCTTGATAAGACATCGAATATTTAACTATTTTGAATTATTTCACAAATAAATGGTGTTGTCAAACAGTATTTATAAAAAAAATCCCTCAGGAAGAGGGATTTTAATGTGGTAAGAAAACTAATTGATAAGCGAACAAGATTCCGAATAAATACACAAGTGGGTGAACAGCACGGAATTGTCCTTTTGCCATTTTCATAAGTGGGTATGAAATAAATCCAAGTGCAATACCTGTTGAAATACTTGATGTAAGTGGCATGCTTAAGATTACTAAAAATGCTGGGAATGCTTCATCGAACGTATCCCAATCGATGTGGCGAACTGAACCCATCATAAGACTACCAACGATAATTAATGATGGTGCTGTAATAGCTGAAACGCCAGAAACAGCGCTCACTAACGGCCCGAAGAATGCTGCTAATGCAAACAGAACAGCTACTGTAACAGTTGTTAAACCAGTACGGCCACCAGCTGCAACACCAGCAGATGATTCAATGTAAGCTGTTGATGGTGTTGTTCCGAACATAGCTCCAATTGTTGCTGAGAATGAGTCAGATAGAAGAGCTCGTCCTGCTTTTGGAAGCTTTCCGTCTTTCATAAATCCGCCTTGTTGTGCTACACCAAGTAATGTTCCTGTTGTATCAAATAGTGTAACGAGGAAGAATGAGAACACAACGCCGTATAATCCGTAGTTAATTACATCAGATACAGCAGTAATTGGATTTGAAACGATAATTCCTTCTGGTAATCCAGGCATTGATGTAACGCCATTTGAGAACGTTAATTGCCCTGTGAAATAAGCGATAATACCAGTTAGTAACATTCCGATAAACAGTGCCCCGTTTATATTTAAAGACATAAGGATAATTGTAATTCCAAGGCCAGCTAATGCTAGTAGAACTGGGGCAGAGTGAAGATCGCCAAGCCCAACTAAGTTGGCATCATTTTTTGTAACAATTCCTGTTAAGCGCAAACCGATAAAAGCAATAAAAAGACCAATACCAGCAGTAAGTGCATGTTTTAAGTTTTCAGGAATTACTTCCATTAATTTCGTACGGAAAGATGTGAATGATAACAAAATTAAAATCATACCTGCTACGAATACAGCAGAGAATGCAATTGCGAAAGTCATGCCTTCATGAGCTTTTACAACAGAGTAAGAGAAGTAAGCATTTAATCCCATACCTGGTGCAATTGCGATTGGTAAGTTTGTAAAGATTGCCATAAATAATGTTCCGACAACAGCGGCGATAATAGTAGCTGTAAATGCTTGTTCAAATGGAACGCCTGCATCCCCAAGGATGACAGGGTTTACGACAATGATATATGCCATTGTTAAAAAGGTAATAATACCTGCCATAATTTCAGTTTTAATAGAAGTTTTATGTTTTGAAAGGTTAAACATATAAACATCCTTTCTTTTTACGAATAATTTTCACAACAGTTATATATAATATTCGTTTTTTATCTATTTTGCAATAGTTTTGCATAAAAACTTTAGAACAATTCATATTTTATGTCTTAAATTCGAATATTAACCTTATCAATGAGTGTGAATTGCGGTTTTTTAATGTGTAAGTAGTTTTTATCATTGTGCACATTATAAGGGAAAAGGAGTTGAAGAAAGTTATGCCGCAGCAAAAAAACTTTTTAACAATGCCAGCGCAACATCAAAATAAACAGCCTGGTATTGAATCGTTAATGAATCCTCTTCCAAAGTTTGAAGATCCAAATTATAAAGGAAGTGAAAAGTTAAAAGGAAAGAATGTGTTAATTACGGGGGGAGATAGCGGGATTGGACGAGCTGTGTCCATCGCCTTTGCAAAAGAGGGAGCAAATATTGCGATTGCTTATTTAGATGAGGATGAGGATGCAAATGAGACGAAAAAACTTGTTGGAAAAGAAGGTGTGAAATGTGTATTACTGCCGGGGGATTTGAGTAGTGAACAACATTGTAAAGATATTGTGGAAGAGACCGTCCGGCAGCTGGGCAGTTTAAATGTTCTTGTGAATAACGTCGCACAGCAATATCCGCAACAAGGACTAGAGTATATTACAGCAGAACAGCTAGAAACGACATTCCGTATTAATATTTTCTCTTATTTTCATGTTGCAAAAGCAGCGCTATCCCATTTAAAGCAGGGGGATGTAATTATAAATACAGCATCTATCGTTGCGTATGAAGGAAATGAAACATTGATTGATTATTCTGCAACGAAAGGAGCAATTGTCGCGTTTACAAGGTCGCTATCTCAGTCCCTTGTACAAAAAGGAATTCGTGTAAATGGTGTTGCACCAGGTCCAATTTGGACACCGCTTATTCCATCAAGTTTTGATGAGAAAAAAGTATCACAGTTCGGGAGCAATGTTCCTATGCAAAGGCCTGGTCAGCCGTATGAATTAGCGCCTGCGTATGTATATTTGGCGTCTAATGATTCGGCATATGTAACAGGGCAGATGATACATGTAAATGGGGGCGTTATTGTAAATGGATAGTTTTCATTTATAAGAGCAAAGTAAAGCTAATTGCATTTATCCCGCTATTCGTGGGCAGTAAGACTCCACCTCAAAATTTGGCTGGAGCAAAGAAGTTAGATGGGAGACCTGCTGCCCGTAAACGCCCGATTGGTGCGGGCTGATACTCAGTTGGGGGATGAACAGAACCCCCAACTGAGTAAAGTTTCACTTTATTATGATGTTAGTGCTAGGGAGGATTTAGATGAAGAAAGTATGGTTAATCATAATCCTATTTTTCTGCCTACCAGCTAGCGTTTTTGCTAATACAGATCATTTAATATTAGTTAACCTTAAAACGAATCAGCTGTCTTTTTTTGAAGAGGGAAACTATACGAGAACATTTCCGATAACGACAGGAAGAGATAGCACCCCGACGCCTGAAGGTAATTTTTGTATTATAACTAAGTATAAAAATAAAGAATACCATCGAAAAAAAATACCAGGGGGTGCGCCGAATAATCCTCTCGGTACGAGGTGGCTCGGTCTAGATAAAAAGGAATATGCGATTCATGGAACAAATCGGGAATGGACGATTGGGAGCAGGGAGTCGAATGGTTGTATTCGCATGCATGACCGGGACATACAATGGTTATATGAACGGGTACAATTACAGACGAAAGTAATTATTTCTCGTTTTTATACGAGTCCTGAATATGAGGCGTATAAGCTTGGTTATCGTGTTGTGAGTTGGAATGGTCGTAAAGTAGAAGAAGAACAAATTGGAACACTTACGCTAGTAGACCGTGTAAATATATATTGGCAAGAACCAAATGGGCAATTGACGAAAGTAAAAACGGTATTGCCAAATGAAAAATATGTAGTGTACTCCAAACGAAAAGATGGAATATATTACATAGGAAGTAATTTGTATATTGTTGATGAAACGGGAGAAAAAATTCGTTATGAGCAATTACCTTATTCGATCTTAAGTAATATATATAAAAGAAAATATGATGTTCCGTAATAGCTACCGTGTATAGGCGGTAGCTTATTTGTGATGAAGTGAAACTTAATGGGGGAATTGCTATTCTTTGCTGATTATAAACTTATACTAATTGGGATCCATGTAAATAGCGGGATAAAAAAATTGAAACAGCAACTATTATGTTTTGCTGAATATAATACAGTACAGATTGGGGGGCGGTCACATTATGAAAAGTGAATTTGCATTTAAAATTTTCTTAATCACGACTTGTTTATTTATCGTGTATTTATATGCGTTACTCGTCTTCTCCTTTTATGTTCCATATATTGATTTAATATTGTTCGTTGGATTTATTTGGGCATTTGTTAAAGCAAGGGAAGGGGAGAAGAGTGTATATCGACGCATTACTTTATGCGGGACGGTCCTTCTCGTTATTTTGTACTTTTTTATGATGCATGATTTTTGGAGGGGAATGTAAAAAAGCATACGACTAATCGTATGCTTTTACGTTTAATATTTCGGTTTAAATGTATGACAACAAGTTTCTACACTTGTTGTTACAGAACTTTCAAGCGTCTCGTTTGTTAAAGCTGCGCTTGTATACGAATCATTTGTATTCTGACCAGCCTCTTGTGCATCCGGTTGAACAACGATTGCACTTGCTTGACAAAAGTTACCTTGTCCCCAAAATGAGCAATTGGAAACAGAGCATTTTACTTCTGGCATAAAACCCCCTCCTTATACATTAGTGTGGGATTTTACGTCCATTTCATGTATAGAAGGAGTTTCCTTTTCTCGTTATTTTTTCGTTTGCTCAAGCCATTCTTTTAATTTGTCTTTCGGTTGTTCCCCGCTAATACGGCTTACTTCTTTGCCATCTTTAAAGTGAATGATTGTTGGAGTTCCTTTAATTTTATATTCATCCCAAGGAGCATCTAGTTTCTCAATGTTCATAACTTTCATATCAACGTTCAAGTCTTTAGCCATTGGTACTACGATAGGAGATAGCTTTTGACAATGAACGCAAGATGTTTGATAAAAGTATACTGTTTCTTCTTTTTTCTCTTTTAAATTCTTTTGGAGATCTGAAAGAGAGATTTTATTTGTATAGTAGTCAGGGCCATTTGCCTTACTATCAGTAGCATTATCAATTTTCTGGCTAGTAGCGTTTTTTTCTTCCATTTGTGTTACAGCGAAAATTGCTGCGAACAAGGCGATAATAATACCACCAAATATAAGCATTTTTTTCATTCTTTCATCTCCTTATTTGTTTTTGATTACGATGAAGCTACAAACAGCGATTGTGATAAAGCCGATAAGTGCTAAAAACGGGATTGTCACAAAGCCAAACCAGTTTATGTATTCTCCCGTACAAGGTACGCGTCCGCAAGCTGCTCCAGCAGCTGAAAATGCTGCGACTTTTTGAATTGCATAGTGATATAAAGAAATACAAGCACCAATACTTGCAATTGGTAAGGAATAACTTGCAATGCGATAATCTTTTTTTACTACAGCAATGCCGAGCCATAAAACGAATGGATACATAAAGATACGTTGATACCAACAAAGTACACAAGGCTCAAATTTCATGATTTCGGAAAAGTATAGGCTACCAAGTGTAGCAATAAAAGAAGCTCCCCATGCAGCAAATAAAGCATACTCTTGCTTTTTTTCTCGTCCCATATTTTATACCTCTCTTATAATAGTTACATACTAAATTATAGTATGAAGTGGTAGGGAAAAGAAAGAAAAAATATGTTTATCAATAAAAGTTTTATAAGAGAAAACTTTTATTGATATAAACATTTTAAAAAGCGCTACTCTCTTGAAGAGAATAGCGCTATATTTTACATTTGAATTTGCTCTACTTCTTCTACATGTGACTTTTGGGATGCATGGTCAATATATTGAAATAGGAGCTGCAATTGTTTATCAACTTCTGGTAGTTCTTTACTGTATTGATAAGCGTGTAAGAAATGCTCAATACGCTTAGAAAATAATTGATCGCTCGTTTGAACCATGAGAACGAGTAATTTATCCCAATTACAGCAATACGTGTAATAGAGAGCTTTATCATAGTCGTTATATGTTTGCACTGTGTACCCTCCTTACTGAGGAGTTATATATAGTGTGTGATAAGCGAGGAGAAATACACTTGAAAGAATTTGTTAAGAAAAAAAGTGAATGAAAAGAGAAAAACGAGGGATTTCCTCGTTTTTATGCTTTTGGCATTGGCGTAGGTGTTGGCTTGCCATAGCCTTCTTTGTATTTATTGTCGATATAGTTACGAATTTCGAGCGTTGATTTTCCTTTTTGTTTCATGGAAGCCGATTCAACCGCGATTTCTAGGCAGTTGACACAAGTCGTTGCGTGAGAATCCCAAACAACTTCGCCATTCTTCTTAATTTCACGAATAAAGCAGTTTTTATTATTTTTATGTCCTACGCTCTCACCGCAACCGCAGTAACATGGAATCCAATCTAATAGCTCTGCATTTTGTCCAGCGACAGTGTAGATAACTTTCATTTGCGGATCAAGCTTGTCTAGGAAGGTAGGGAGTGTGTCGACTCCTTTTGTTTTTTCTTGAATGTCAGCTTGCTGCGTGTGCGTGGCATGATCATGTTCTTCTTTTGATTCAGATGATTTTTTTTCATTTGTACTAGTAGATCCGCATCCAGCAAGAATTAAACTCAGTACTGCAAGTAAAGAAAATACATATTTCTTCATACGCTTGTCCCCTTTACACATGTATTAATCAAATTGTATCAAATATCATGGTGCGTTGGGTGAAGATTCTTTCGACTTATTTTTGAAGCGCCATCGTAGTGAATGGAATAGAAATAAGATTGGGATATAAGCGTATACAATATATAATCCAACTTGAGAGAGTACTGTATTTAATGTATTGATGCTTTCACGGTTTGTGAAAAATAAGGATGAAATAAATATAGCTGCGATAAAAAGTGGCAATGTAATTTTAAACGGTATGTGAAAGGAAGTTTTACTAATGCGACAAGAAGACCAAATGGTTAAACAAAGATTAGGTAAAATAATAAGAAACCAGAGAAAAATAATAATGTACTCAAATCTTTGGATAAAAGGAACTTTAATGATTTTTAGCATCGTTAATGTTGGCCAAATTGTATGATGGAGTTGTCCTTGGCTATAGTACATAAGGGACACGATTGCTAGTATTACGTATAAAATAGTTGTAAAAGCAATACCACCGTGTGCCCATTTATGTAGCGACTTTCCTTTTTTAATGAGTGGATAAAAGATAAGAATTGCTTCAAATCCAAGAAATTCTAATGCAGATGATTTTGCTGAATATAGAATGTCTACAGGTGAATGGGTAAGAATCGGTAAAATGTTACGGACATGTGCATATTTCATAGGGAACACTAAGAAAAGTAGTACGAAAATCGGTATTACGACGCCCCAAAAACAAATGCCTGTTACAGAGCGGAATCCACCTTTTATTACGTAATACGTCACGAGTAAAAATAAGAACGTTAATTTCCATGGCTTAATTGTAGGAAAGACCCATACTTGAATGACTTCAATATATGTACGAAGCACAGTAAGACAAAATAAGAGAAGATATGCAGCAAAGCACATAGACAAAAAAGTTCCAAGCCATTTTCCGAAACATGTTGTATGAATGGCCATTAAATCATTATCTTTATCTAACATTTTTAACATACAAAATAGCACGATATGAGTTACAATGCCCGCAACAATAAGAGAAATCCAAGAATCATAACCGGCATATTGCGCAATAATGCGTTGATATCCTAATACACCTACTCCAATTTGAAGAGAGTGTAATAAAAGAAATGTGAAATAAGGGGAAACAGTCATTGTTTTATTTTGTTCAGCCATTGTAACACCTCACTATTCTCCGATACCAGATTGCACGACATTGATTTGGACATGAACAGCAACGTCTACATTAGGGTACATGTCTTGAATTTGTTTTATCGTCCATTTTCGTGAATGACTACGAATTTCTTCTCGTATACCTATTGGATCCACTTCTTTTTCTTGGAATTGTTTTATTAATTCGTTTAAATGTTTTTCAATTGTTTTTTCTACATGTTTTTTTACGTAAGTTACATTTTCGCTCTTTGATAAATCAAGCCAGTCAGGGGCATTTTTTATAAGTCCATTTAAATTCAGTCGAATGTGGACTTTTGGAATGTCACCGGCGCCGGAAAGGGAACAAACACTATTTCCAGATAAGTTTTGGGTTGCAATTAGCCCTTTATGGTTACCTTGACGTATTGGAACTTCGTAACGCCCATTTTTAGTTGGATTAATGAGTAATTTGAATAAAAAAGATCCTTTTTTATCTGTATACATAACCACTTTATCCTTTTTTAAAAAAGCGAGTCCTTTAATGGAGGCAGACTTGTCTTCATCCACTTTAATATAAGGAAGAAATGGATCGCATCCTGATGAATAATAGTTATATAAAAAAATATTTAAAGCAGTTCGTGGAATTGTTTCATTTTCTATATTTTGCTCCAATAAATCAGATAAATATAGTGATCCATTTGCTTTAATATGTTTGAGCAGATGTTCGGTTGAACCATCTACAAGTGCTAGTTGTACATCTCGACCAATATTGGGATCACGTTGTAGGTTGTTAATAATGTCACCAATACCTAGTTCACCAAATGATTTTCCGAATAGGGCAACACGCATTTGTCCCACGGCGATAGTGTGTGGTGATTTGGCATTTTGAAGTGAAGCAATTGTTTCGATAGTGCCGGCAGTAGTTGACTGAGTTTCTGGTTTTGATTGAACCCCTTTTGAGTAATCGGGATATAAAATCGTCCCGCGAAATTTTTTATCTTTCGTTATATCGAATCCACCTACATGAATAATTCGCTGTGTGTCTACTATATTCGGTTGTGTACATCCGGATTGGAAAATTAAAACGATAATAGCAAAGCATAATAAAATATTTTTCATTTTTCCTCATCCTCACCATCACGTTTTTCTTTCGCTTGGTTCGGGTCATAGCGCCATTTCTTTTTAGGCCTTAGAAAAGAGGCACGTCCTGCGGTCTGGCTAAATGGAAGGCGAAATAGACCTTCTGCCGTTCCTAAACCGCGAAATGGGTATAAAGGTAATAAATAAGGTGATCCAAGTGATTTTAAGCGAATTAAATGAGCTAATATGAATACGAATCCGACAATGAGACCTAGGCCGCCAAATGCTCCAGCCAAAATGATGAGAGGGAATCGTAATATCCGGATGGTAGAAGACATTTTTACTGTTGGTGTTGTAAAAGAAGCAAGCGCAGACAACGCAACCGCAATTAATAAAATAGTGCTCGTTAAAGCAGCCTCAACAGAGGCTTGTCCAATTACAATCCCGCCAACAATACCAATCGTTTGGCCGACTTTGGTCGGTAAGCGTGCTCCAGCTTCGCGCAGTAATTCAATTGTAATTTCTAAAAAAAGTGCTTCTAACATAGGTGGGAACGGTACGTTAGCTCTAGAATAAATAATAGGACCAAGTAGATCAGCTGGAATCATTTGATAGTGATACGTTAATACAGCTGTATAAATAGCTGAAGAGAATAGAGAGAATGCTGCTCCGAAAAAACGAACCATTCTAAGAAATGAGCCTGCTATCCATGGTAAATAATAATCTTCTGGAGAGACGAAGAAATCAAGCAACGTCGCCGGTCCGGCTAATGCATATGGTGAACCGTCTGTTAAAATGACAACCCCTCCATTAAGTAACGCATAAACGGAGCGATCTAAACGCTCTGTAGGTAGTAAAACAGGGAAGGGTGAGTTGCTGTTATCGCTAATAAACTGCTCAATCATAGTTGCATCAAAAGGAACATCATAGTCAATGTCTTGTAGGCGCTGCATTGCAGTATTGATGTGCTGTTCATTTGTAATGCCTTCGATGTAAGCAACTACGACTTTTGTTTTTGATATAGAGCCAACGACAACTTCTTTGAAAACTAATTGCTCCGTTACAATATTTCGGCGAAGTAAGTGTATATTTGTATCGATATTCTCAACGAACCCGACTTTTGGACCGATAACACTATATTCATTCTCTGTATCGTTATATAACCGTGTACCTAAAACCGAACTTTCAGCACGAATAAGTGCATATTCTGCTGAATGAGCATCAATTTTTAGTTGTAGTAGTACATACCCGCTTAATAGTTTTTCGCGGATATCATCAATAGAAGGGCTAGTGATAATTTCCTCAAGTGTGACGATATTTGCTATATCACTTATATTTTCAATGTGATCTAATTCTTTTTTTATAGGTGTTAAAATGAATCGATTAATGAGGAGTGATTCGGCTGTAGATTTATAATAAAACAAACACAATGTTCCATCGTCTACTACGTTATAAGACACGAAATCACTGGATTCTTTCATAGTGTGGATAAACTCTGGAATAGAACAGAGTGCTTTTTTCTTCTTTTTAGATGATAAACGGAACATTTTCTCCCCCCTTACATACATCATTTACTTGTGTTAGTTTTTGGGAAAGACGGGAATTTATACTTGAAAATTGAAAGTTCATAAAGTGAAACTTTAATCAGTGGGGGGGTGTTCATCCCCACTGATTATTAGCCCTCACCAATCGGGCGTTTACGGGCAGCAGGGCTCCCACCTAACTTCTTTGCTCCATCCGAATTTTGAGGTGGGAGTTTTACTGCCTACAAATAGCGGGATAAAGAAAAGGAAGAGTATTGAATATCTCTTCCTTTTTGGCATGTTAATTTGTTTTCTTTTCTTTAATAGATTTCACTAATTTAATCATTTCTGCTCGTATATCTTCTTTTTTTACATTTAATTTTTCTGCAATTTGTTTAATATCCATGCCATCTTTTTTCATTTTTAGTACATCATCGAGAGGGGTATTACTTTTTTGAGCGATAATTGTTAACACCGCGAGATGACGCAAGCCGATGTTATACTCTTTCATTTTTTGTTTTAGCTGATCAGGTGTAGATTTGTGCATGTTTGCTAGCTCTTGTAGCAATGCTTTTTTCGTTTCTTTATTCATATGATGTTTTTTTAACTTACTTGGATCTACACCGAAATGCTCGGCTGTTTTCTCCCAAGATTTATTTTGCTTATAGTAAGCTAAAACGTCCTTAATTTCTTTTTTGCTTATTCTTGCAATATGAGCAGCTTTCCAAATTTCATGTTTGTTATAGCCGAGTTTTTCGAGCGACTGCATTTCTTCTTCTGAAATAGGCTTATGATGGTGCATTGTTACTTCTTTTGGCGTGGCAGCGAAAGCGGGGAAGACTGTTGCCCCGCATAATAATGCTGCCATAGTCATACTTACTGCGATTTTTTTGTACATGTAAACTCCTCCTAGATGGATAATGTGGAAAACTTTACACATATCATTTCCATAAAATGTGAAAAACTTGTGAACAAGCTAAGTTTTTTTATTCATAGTAGAAAAGAAGTTTTTAGATGTTTTCCAACATAAAACATTGATTAATAGTGAAAAACTAGGTTATAATCGAAATTGAAAATCAATATCAATAAAGAACTTATACATATAGATGAAAAATAAGGGAGAGAAAAATATGACTACATATACTTCCATCGCAAATGTGATTAAAGAAAGACGCTCTGTTCGTACATTTACAGATAAAGCAGTAGAAAAAGAGCTATTAATTGAACTATTAAACGACGCAACATGGGCACCGAATCATAAAAACCGTGAACCATGGAATTGTAAACTATACATGGGAGAAGGGCGTAAGCAATTAGTAGACGCAGTATTAAACTCTTTCTCAGAAGAAGAAAGAGCGAAACGTGGCAAAATTTTATCAGATCGTTTCTTAAGCACACCTGCGCAAATCGTTGTATATATGAATGAAGATCCGCGTCAAATTCAACGTGATGAAGATTACGCTGCAACATGCGCATTTATGCAAAACTTCCAACTGCTTGCTTGGGAACGCGGTTTAGGCTGTGTTTGGAAATCAGGTGGATTAAACTACAATCCATTATTTATAGAAGGAATCGGTTTAACAAGAGGCCAACGTATCGTTGGAATTCTTCATATTGGTTATTTCGATAAAGCACCAGACGGAAAAGCGCGTACACCGATTACGGAGAAGATGGAGATTATTGAAGGTTAATAGATGAGACATTCTCGTTTTTGCGAGGATGTCTTTTTATTATGCAATCAATCCTCATGAAAGCTTGTTCCTCATCATACACTTTCTTAAGGGAAAGTGTAAGGAGGGAAAATAATGAGAGCAAGTGATGATAAAGCACTGCAATATGCGATTGCGGAAATTACGGAAATTGCGACTGGATTTGGGCTTGATTTTTATCCAATGCGTTACGAAATATGTCCAGCGGAAATTATTTATACATTTGGTGCATATGGGATGCCGACGAGGTTTTCACATTGGAGTTTTGGAAAGCAATTTTTCAGAATGAAATTACAATATGATTTGGGACTAAGTAAAATTTACGAACTCGTTATTAACTCTGATCCATGTTACGCCTTTTTATTAGATACGAACTCTTTAATTCAAAATAAACTAATCGTGGCGCACGTTTTAGCACACTGTGATTTCTTCAAAAATAATGTTCGTTTTTCAAATACGAAGCGAGATATGGTAGAGAGCATGGCGGCAACAGCGGATCGTGTGAAAGCATATGAGCATAAGTATGGAAAGGCAGAAGTAGAGACATTTTTAGATGCCGTACTTGCTATTCAAGAACATATTGATCCATCACTTATGCGTCCAAAATTGGCATGGAGTATTGATGATTTAGAGGAAGAAGTAGACAAGAAAAAGGCATCACAATACGATGATTTATGGAATTTAGATGATCGAAATAAAACGAGGGAACGATCCAATATACGCAAAAAGAAGAAGATTCCACCACAGCCAGAGAAAGATTTGCTCCTCTTTATTGAAGAATATAGCCGTGAGCTAGAAGATTGGCAGCGCGACATATTAACGATGATGCGTGAAGAAATGCTATACTTCTGGCCACAGCTTGAAACTAAAATCATGAATGAAGGCTGGGCTTCCTACTGGCATCAACGTATACTTCGTGAAATGGACTTAACATCTTCTGAAGCAATCGAATTCGCAAAGCTTAATGCAGGTGTCGTACAGCCATCAAAAACAAGCATTAACCCATACTACCTTGGTATTAAAATGTTCGAGGATATTGAAGAACGCTACAACAATCCGACAGAAGAAATGAAAAGGCGTGGTGTGAAGCCTGGTTCTGGTCGTGACAAAATCTTTGAAGTACGCGAAATTGAATGGGACGTATCGTTCCTAAGAAATTACTTAAATAAAGAACTCGTCATGAGAGAAGATATGTACTTATTCCAGCGCCAAGGAAAAGAATATAAAGTAATAGATAAAGAGTGGGAACATGTGCGTGATCAACTTGTAAATATGCGTACAAATGGAGGTTTCCCGTACTTAGTAGTAGAAGATGGAGATTACTTAAAGAACGGAGAATTGTACATTAAACATAGTTATGAAGGAATTGAGCTAGATTTAAAATACTTAGAAAAGGTATTACCGTACCTTCATCAGTTATGGGGAAGAACGGTGCATATGGAGTCCATTGTGGAGAGTAAGGGCGTTGTGTTTTCTTATGATGGGAAGATGGTGCATCGGAAGTATGTGTGAGAAAAAGAACGGACATAAATTGCTATGTCCGTTCTTTTTTATTAAATATGCTATTCTTGAAGAAAGGGAGTTACATAGAGAAATGGAGCGATTCAAATGAGCAAAGTAGGGGTATGTAAAGTAGATATTACACCGCCTTTAGGTATTGATTTTATTGGATATCATAGAGATACAGGAATTAATAATATTGAAGAGCGTATTTACGGGACTGTTTTTGTATTTGAAAAAGATGAAATGAAAACGGTGTTTATAAGTATTGATAATATCGGGATGTTAGTAGAAGATACGACGGTGATTCGTGAACGGGTTGCCAGTGAGCTCCATCTGCCATTTGAGCGAATAACGGTTGTTTATACTCATACGCATTCCGGTCCAGAAACGGTCGGTGATGATCCGCTAGTACAGTCGTATAAAACGATTTTAGTAAATAATGTAGTGCACGGTGCTGTTACTGCAAATAAAAATTTGAAGCTATGTGAAGTTGGCTGGGGTGTTACGACAGGTGATATGGGAGTAAACCGAAGAGAGAGAACATCTGATGGAAAAGCGAAGATGGGAACGAATATAGAGGGTGTTGTAGATAAACGAATTGGTATGTTAGCAATAAGAGATGCTGAAATGAAGGAGCTATCTGGGATTGTAGTATTTTGTACTGCGCATCCGAATGTTTTAAAAGGTGATAGTGATGTATTATCAGCGGATTATCCTGGAATGACGAGAGAGATTCTTGAGAAGATAGTAAACTGTCCTGTTATTATTGTTCAAGGTGCAGCTGGAAACGTGAACGCGAAGTATCGTGGTTCAAAGGAAGCGTTAAAACAAATGGCTTACACGCTTAGTGGACATGTATTAACGATGTTGCCAACAGTTACTTATAGCCCGATTGTAAATTTAAGAACAATTTCGAGTACGATGCAAATGAAGTTGAAGGATATTCCTGAAATTGATGAGATACGAAGCATGGCTCAATTAGCTGAGAGACAGTGGGGTGTGAATACGGATGAATGGCTTACGATTGTTTTAGAGAAATATAAGCAAGGTATTCGGCAGTTAAGTGTTGATTTAGAAGTTCAACTGTTTCAAATTAATGATGGGATGTTCTCTGGCATACCGATGGAACCTTTTTCGGAAACTGTGTTAGAAGTGAAAGAGAGTCTTCAAAATGAACTAGCTTTCTTTGGTGGATATATGAACGGATATATTGGGTATTTACCGACAAAGGAAGAGTTTGCATATGGTGGATATGAAGTGGAATTAAGTCCTGTAGTGTATGGACCAGGTACAAACTTGTTGATGCCGCCAGAGGAGAATACGGCAAAGCTGATCGTGCAGAGAGTTACGGAATTATATAATGTATAATATATGGATATCCCATATATTTAAAATAAAATTTAAAGGAATCAATGATTTTAATAAAGCTGTAAAAAACGAATCCATTTTGAAAAAGAATAATCAAAGTGGATTCGTTTTTTATATGGAGTTTTTGTTTACCAAACAGGTCGTATGCTCGATGATAATTTTCCTGTATTTTCTTTAGTAACGAATGTTGTTAAATCTTCTTTAAGCATTTGCATTCGATCTACACCTATATTTTCAATCCATCGCTGTTCTATTTCAGCTACTATTTCTTCTTTCGCTTTCATTACTGATAAACCACGTTCGGTTAGTACAATGATTTTACCTCTTTTATCAGTAGGGTGCTTTTCGCGCGTGACATAACCACTGTTCTCAAGAGAATCTACCATTTTACTTATGGCTTGTTTTGAAACCCCTAAATATTCAGCTAGTTCTATACCGGTTGCTCCATTAGGAAGGATGCGTTTGAACATAAAACCATGCGCTGGCCTAATATCTTCAAATCCCAATTCACTTAATTTGTCATGTAGTTCAGTAATTAATGTGCTGAAAGATAGTGATAAAAGTGATGTAAGATCTAGTTCGTTAAGTGTTTGATGAGTCATGTATATAACCTCCTTACTTATAGTCAATTAAATTGACTATAAGTAGAATCTATTGTACTATACAGGATATAGTCAATCGAATTGACTATATGATAGTAATAGAACAAATAATGATTTATCTAAATAAAATCAATGAATTATGGAGGTTTCACATGGTTAATATCGTTAAAATTAGAGGGAGTGTATTTGCACCGTATGCTTTGCTGAAACCTATTAAGGATCCTGCAACGGGAAGAGTTTTTGAATATGCCGGAGATGCACGTGAATTTACACCATACGCTGTGAACACAAAGCGTTCAAGATTAGAACAAGAAGTGAATATTGATTTTTATAAAAGAGAAATTTTTGCATATGCAGATGCTTGTATCGTCACTGTGAAAATTACAAATCCAGATGGCTCAATTGAGTATCAAAAGGGAAAAACAAGTACAGAAAACATTGTGTGTACTAATATTGTATGGAGTGAGGATGAAGTTTCATTTGAAATGAGAGCAAGTGCAAGTAATCCGTTAAATGCGGCAGCACCGGCAGCTGATTATTTTTTGACTATACGAGTTAATGAAAGTGGTACTGTGCATGTTGAAGGTTTACATGACGGTTTCCCTTGCTATGAATTTTATAAACAAATAGACTTTGGTTCATTTGAATTAATATATACACATGATTTCAGAGAAACGGATGATACCCCAGCGGCATTAGCTGGAGAAATGGAATATAGTTTTAAAACGACAATCTAGATATAAATATAGCGCTATTTTTCAGAAGGAAGTAGCAAACGTAAAAGAGAAAGCTATTGATTATGGGAGCGACATTGTGGTCTGTTTTATTCAATATTATGCAGTATCTAAAATAAAATTATAGAGGTGTTTCTTATGACTAATATCGTTAAAATTAGAGCCAGTGTATTTATTCCAATGTCTTGGACTGAAGCTAAGAAGGATATGGAAACAGGAAAAGTAATCCAATTCGAAGGTGATTCACGTGAATTTACACCGTATGCGGTAAACGCTATGCGCTCTAGAGTTGAGCAAGAGGTAGTAGTGGATTTTCATAAAGAAGAAGTGTTTTCATATGCGCAAACGGGTATTACGACAGAGAAGGTTACAAATCCAGATGGTTCTGTGCATAAAAAAACAGGAAAAGCGAGTACAGAAAATATTGTGTGTACTCATATTGTATGGAATTCTGACGGTGTGCAATTCAAAATGAGTGCAAGCGCTAGTAACCCATTAAATGTATATGCACCTCCTGTGGATTATTTATTAAATGTATGTGTTAAAAAGGATGGTAGTATCGATATTCAAGGAGAACATGATGGATTCCCTTGTTTCGAATTTTATAAGCAAGTAGATTTTGGTTTATTTGAACAAATTTATAAACATGATTTTAGAGAAACTGGTGATACAGCTGCAGCGTTAGGTGGCGACATGGATTATAGTTTTACAAAGAGATTATAGGAAGTATGACAATGGAACGATAGGTTACTTCATTCGTAAATGAAATTCAGCCGTCAAAAATAAGTATGAACTCATACTATGCTACCTTTAGGCATTGATTTAATCATACAGAAAGGAACTTGGAGATATCTAGGTTCTTTTTTATTTGTTTCGAATTTGTGAAAGAAAGATATATTTATTGAAATTAAATTTTTTATATTCTATCATATACCCATACAGGTATAGATTTTTGTGTGATAGATGAGTAAATTAAATAATAAACAACATGGAGGTTTGAAATATGTCTAGAAAAATTGTTGTAGTAGGTGGAGTTGCGGGCGGGGCATCAGTAGCTGCAAGGCTTCGTCGTTTAAGTGAAGAGGATGAAATTATTATGGTTGAACGCGGTGAATATATTTCATTTGCAAATTGTGGATTACCATACTATATTGGCGGTGTAATTACAGAAAGACAAAAACTATTAGTGCAGACAGTTGAAAAGATGTCAAAGCGCTTTAATTTAGATATACGTGTATTGAGTGAAGTAGTAAAAATTAATAAAGAAGAGAAAACAATTACTATAAAGAATGTAACTACAAATGAAACATATAACGAGGAATATGATGTTTTAATCCTTTCACCAGGGGCGAAACCAATTGTTCCACCTATTCCGGGTATTGAAGAAACGAAGGCGTTGTTTACGTTACGAAATGTACCTGATACAGATCGTATTAAAGCGTACATTGATGAGAAGAAACCGCATCATGCGACGGTTATTGGTGGCGGATTTATTGGAGTGGAAATGGTTGAAAACTTAAGAGAACGAGGAATTGATGTTACTCTCGTAGAGATGGCCAATCAAGTGATGCCACCGATTGATTATGAAATGGCTGCATATGTACACGAGCATATGAAGAATCACAATGTTGAGCTTGTTTTTGAAGATGGTGTAGATGCATTGGAAGCGGACGGGACTGTTGTACGTTTAAAAAGTGGTTCAAACATACAGACAGATATGATTATTTTAGCAATTGGTGTACAACCAGAAAGTAGTTTAGCGAAGGATGCAGGATTAGCACTAGGAGTTAGAGGAACGATAAAAGTAAATGAGAAATTTCAAACATCGGACCAACATATATATGCAATTGGTGATGCGATTGAAGTAAAAGATTTTGTTACAGAAACAGAAACAATGATTCCTTTAGCGTGGCCGGCTAATCGTCAAGGTCGCATGTTAGCAGATATTATTCATGGTCATACGGATTCTTTATATAAAGGTACGATGGGAACTTCTATAGCTAAAGTTTTTGATCTAACAGTTGCTTCGACTGGAGTAAATGAGAAAATATTAAAACGATTAAATATACCCTATGAGGTAGTACATGTACAAGCGAATTCGCATGCTGGATACTATCCGAATGCTACGCCAGTGCTAATAAAATTAATTTTTAATAAAGAGAGTGGAAAAATTTATGGAGCACAGGCTTTAGGACGTGACGGGGTAGATAAGCGTATCGATGTTATTGCAACGGCAATGAAGGCGAATTTAACTGTAATTGATTTACCGGATTTAGAATTATCATATGCCCCGCCCTATTCTTCCGCAAAAGATCCAGTAAACATGGTAGGGTATGCGGCAAGCAATATAGTAGATGGTTTTGTGGACACGGTACAATGGCATGAAATAGATCGTATTGTTGAAAATGGTGGATATCTTATGGATGTTCGAGAGCCTAATGAATTAAAGCAAGGAATGATTAAAGGTTCTATTAATATTCCATTAGATGAATTACGTGATCGCTTGGATGAAGTACCATTAGATAAAGAAATATATATTACTTGTCAACTTGGTATGAGGGGATATGTTGCAGCACGTATGTTAATGGAAAAAGGATATAAGGTAAAGAATGTAGATGGTGGCTTTAAACTATACGGAACAGTATTACCAGACCGGATTGTATATTGATATTTGTTCATCTTTCACTTCAAAATTTGGTGGAGGATGAACCCCATGGATTAAGGTTTCACTTTTCGTTTTGCGAACATGTAAGATGAAAAATAAAAATAGGGGTTTACAAGATACCCTATAGGGTATAATATATTGTCATAAGATATAAATAGTGACATAATGGTAATGAGGTGATTATAGAATGGAATATAATCAAGATATGAAAAATAGATTAAAACGTATTGAAGGTCAAGTTCGTGGTGTGCTTCGCATGATGGAAGAGGGAAAAGATTGCCGAGATGTTATTACACAGTTAACTGCATCCCGTTCTGCACTTGATCGTACAATTGGACTCGTTGTTGGAACAAATTTAGAGCAATGTTTACGTGAGCAGTTTGAAAGTGGCAATGGTTCAAATGAAGAGTTAATTAAAGAAGCTGTTCAATTGCTTGTAAAAAGCCGATAATCTGTCAAACGTATGTGTTGACAGATTTTCAAAAACGTTTTAATATACCCATACTGGTATATGTATATAAAATGTGGAGGAATCGATAATGAGTATAAAAGTAGATATGAGTTTAGATTGTAAAGGTTTGGCTTGTCCGATGCCGATTGTGAAGACGAAGAAGGCAATGGAAGGATTGATATCGGGGCAAGTGATTGAAATTGAGGCAACAGATAAAGGATCTACGATAGATATACAAAGTTGGGCGAGTAAAGTAGGGCATCAATATATCGGGACGAAACACGAAGGTGACATATTGATGCATTATGTGAGGAAAGCACACGAGCATGAAGTGAATGAAGTTGTGAGATATCCTCATACAATTACGAATACGGAATTACAGTCTATATTGTCTCGTGAGGAAGAGTGTATCGTATTAGATGTTCGCGAAGCAGCGGAGTTTGCTTTTGGTCATATTCCATTAGCCATTTCGGTGCCGTTAGGCGAATTAGACAGTGCAGCGTTAGATCAGACGAAGCAAATATATGTTATTTGCCGAACAGGTAACCGCAGTGATGTAGCTTGCCAAATGTTGAAAGAAAAAGGCTATTCAAACATGAAAAATGTCATTCCAGGTATGCTAGAGTGGCAAGGGAATATAGAGAATTAAAATTTTTTAAATATTAATATACCTATGGGGGTAATTGGATGGACGTTAAGATGTTACAAGCAAAAGATGTTGCAGAGAAAGTTTTATTCGGAGAGTTGTTTATTTTAGATGTTCGTAATGAGACGGATTATGAAGAATGGAAAATTGAAGGGAAACAAATTTCTTCTATAAATAAACCGTATTTTGATTTATTAGATGGTGTAGAACATATTGCAAGTGAATTGCCGAGGGAGAAAGAAATTTTAGTCGTATGTGCGAAAGAAGGCTCTTCTCAGTTTGTTGCAGAGCAATTGTTGGATGCTGGTTTCAATAATGTTTATTATTTAGCTGGCGGTATGAAAGCTTGGAGTGAATATGTGAAGCCATTAAAAGTAGGAGATGTACAGGGCGGGGGAAGTATATATCAATTTAATCGCCTTGGAAAAGGGTGTTTATCTTATATGGTCATTTCAAACGGTGAAGCGGCAGTTATTGATGCGGTGAGAACAATTGAAGCATACGAAGATTTTGCAAAAGAGCACGGGGTTACTATTACTAACGTAATGGATACACATCTACATGCAGATCATATTTCTGGTGGGCGTAAGTTAGCTGGAAAAGTAGGCGGTACGTATTGGTTACCTCCAAAAGATGCGGAGGAAGTCGTTTTCTCTTACGAACCGCTTGTAGAAAGTACTGTTATTACGGTGGGGGGTACCCTAATTCATATTGATGCGCTATACTCACCAGGGCATACGATTGGAAGTATATCATTTATTATTGATGAGACGTATTTATTATCAGGCGATATTTTATTTGTAGATTCAATCGGGCGTCCAGATCTTGCTGGGAAGGCGGAAGACTGGGTAGGGGATTTACGAAATACTTTATATAAACGTTATAAGGAATTATCTCAAGATTTAATTGTTTTACCGGCTCATTATTCAAAAATAAGTGAAATGGACGACAGAGGCATTGTGAGTGCGTATTTACAAGATTTATTTAAGGAGAATGTAGGGTTAAATATTGTTGATGAGGTAGAGTTTCGTAAAACTGTGACAGAGAACTTACCGCCTCAGCCGAATGCTTATGAAGAAATTCGTCAAACGAATATGGGTAAGATTTATCCGAGTGTGGAAGAAGAGCGTGAAATGGAGATTGGCCCAAATCGTTGTGCAGTTCATGATTCATTATAAAATAACAAACTGGAGGAATAGATGATGAATGTAAAACAAGTATTAGATGCGAAAGGTTTAGCATGTCCAATGCCGATTGTAAGAACGAAAAGAGCGATGGATACTTTACAATCTGGAGAAGTGTTAGAAGTACATGTAACGGATAAAGGGTCAATTAAGGATATTCCAGCGTGGGCAAACAAAACTGGTCATGACATCGTAAAGCATGCAGAAGAAAGCGATGTACTGAAGTTTTGGATTAAGAAGGCGTAGAAAGAAATAATTTTATAAATGTAGAGGGGGAGTTATATGAACACAATATTAAGTACGCTTTTCATTGTACTTGCTGCATCGTTTATTATTTCACGTTTTTTACCGGTGAAAGGTGTTCAAAATATAAATGGAAAAGAATTAAAGAGTATAGTGGGGAAAAAGGGGAAACAATTCATCGATGTTCGTACAGTAGGTGAATATAGAGGAAATCATATGAAAGGATTTCAGAATATCCCGCTAAATGAGTTAGTTAGTAAGGCAAATCAATTAGATAAACATAAGGAAGTAATCGTTATTTGTCAGAGCGGGATGAGAAGTAAGCAAGCAGCAAAAGTATTAAAGAAATTAGGATTTCAGCGCATTATAAATGTTTCAGGTGGTATGAACGCTTTGTAAGGAAAGGAATATCAAGATGAAAGAAATAACAGCAAGAGAAGTAGAGGAAAGATTGTTACGAAATGAAGAGATGGATATAATCGATGTTCGTGAAGTGGAAGAAGTGATGGAAGGGGAAATTCCAGGAGTGCTTCATATTAGGTTAGGCTTACTAGAGTTTCGAATGCATGAGTTGGATAAAAATAAAGAATATATTATTGTTTGTCGCTCCGGTGGTAGAAGTGCAAGAGCAGTTCAGTTTTTAGAGAGTTACGGTTTTCGAGCGATAAATATGGTAGGTGGTATGTTAGCTTGGAAGGGGAAAGTAGTATTAGGTGTAGATAGATAATTTGAGTCTTTTTACAACTTTCAAAATACCCCCACAGGTAATTAGGAGGAGGACAACATGGAACAACAGAAGAAAACGACGATTGTTTTATTTAGTGGAGATTATGATAAAGCGATGGCAGCTTATATTATTGCAAATGGTGCAGCGGCGTACGATCAAGAGGTGACTATTTTTCATACTTTTTGGGGATTAAATGCCTTAAGGAAAGATGAACATGTGGAAGTAAAGAAAACTCTCATAGAAAAAGTTTTTGGAAAAATGATGCCACGCGGTGCTGATAAAATGGGATTATCTAAAATGAATTTTGCTGGTATGGGACCAAAGATGATAAAAGGTATTATGAAAAAACATAACGCCATGCCTTTGCCGGATTTAATTGATTTGGCGAAAGAACAGGGTATTAAACTTGTAGCTTGTCAAATGACAGTAGATTTATTAGGGTTAAAAGAGGAAGAGATTATGGAAGGGGTAGAATTTGCTGGGGTAGGAGCATATTTAGCAGATGCTTCGGATGGGAATGTAAATTTATTTATTTAAATTACCTTCTTTTTAGAAGGCGAGGGGTACAATATGAGTTTAACAGTACTACTATTTATTATTGGGTTTATAGGGTCATTTATATCAGGGATGGTTGGAATTGGCGGTGCAATCATTAATTATCCGATGATCTTATACATTCCAGTATTGCTAGGATTTACTGGCTATACGTCACATGAAGTGAGTGGTATTACAGCGATTCAGGTGTTCTTTGCAACTTTTGCAGGCGCGTGGGCGTACAGGAAAAGTAATGATATGGATAAAACTTTAGTTGTGTATATGGGAGCTAGTATATTAATAGGAAGCTTTGTAGGTAGCTTTAGCGCGAATTTATTAAATGAGCATGCTGTAAACATTGTTTACACATTACTAGCTACTATTGCGGCTATTATGATGTTTGTGCCGAAGAAAAATAATAGCAGAGCAGTTAATTATAATAAATGGTTAGCAAGTATGTTAGCGTTTATTGTAGGAAGTGTTTCCGGCATTATTGGGGCTGGTGGTGCATTTCTTTTAGTCCCGATTATGCTAGTTGTTTTAAAACTACCAATACGTACGACAATAGCAACATCTATCGCTATTACATTTATTTCCTCGGTAGGGATTACGACGGGGAAAGTGATTACTGGACAAATAGTTGTTATTCCAGCCCTTATCGTTGCGATAGCAAGTTTATTTGCCGCTCCTCTTGGGGTGAGAGTAGGGAAGAGAGTGAATCAAAAAGTTTTACAATATGTATTGTCTATTTTAATTGTAGGCACCGCCATAAAGATGTGGATCGATATGATATGAATAAAAAAGGATGGTGCTGCTTGCAGCCCATCCTTTTACTTATGCCCAAATAACTTTCATTAAGTTTTTATATTCGTCATTTGCTAACTTATATAGCATTCTCGTATGTTCAAAGACAAGTGCTGGATTAAAGTTTGGTTCTGAGAATGCAAGAGATGTTGAAATATCAATTGCATTTTGCTTATTTAGCGTGAATTTTGCAAATCGGTAAGATGTATTTAATTCATTGATGACGTGTAAAATGTCATTTGTTGAATCAGGTACGTGAGCAACATTGAAGCAGTATATATCCACAGTAGGATTTTCGTTGTCGAAAGCAGCGATAAGTTGAATTTTTGCGCCAGCTTCAGTTTCTAGTCCTACTGAGAAATGTACAGAACCATCATTTTCATCTATATTTTCTTCCATATATATATCGTTTGATTTTAAGTACTCTTTAAAATCTGAAATGTTATGTTTTACTGCAGCTTTCATGTGTGTGAGCCCCCTGATATTTGGAATAGATTACTATTATTTATTATAATTTAAAAATATTAAAAAAGATAGTTGGAAAGTTCTGATTTTTCATTTTAAAAGCATTAAAAAGAAGCAGTTCTCTACCTTCATAGAGCACTGCTTCACTTTATTCATTGTTATTAGACGATGTTTCTGTATCTTCACTGCTATTATCATTATGTTTATTGTTACTTGATTCATGTTTGTTTGTATCCTCAGAGTCAGATTCTTTCGTTCTCTCTGAGTTTGTTTTTTTCGAATCGGATGTAGATTCTTTCGTTTTCTCTGAATTTGTTTTTTTCGAATCAGAATCAGAATCAGATTTTGTATATGCAGGTAGTCCAAGGTGACTACGAAGTTCGTTTGTAACATTAGCCAATTCTTTTTTATCTGGATTGTAGTAGTAAGTTCGGCCACCACCAGGAGATTTACTACATGTATCATCACCTTTTGCCATGTAACAATCTTCACCTTCAATTTGTAATTTCTCAATTGAAGAATCTGCTCCATATTTATAGAATGAAAGCATATCGTCGAATGTTAAGTTTGTAACGAATTGGCCGTTAATATCATCAATGATATTACCAACTTTTGTTACGGATCCAACGCTTGTTAGTTTCTTTAAAATGGCTTCGATAACGAGTTGCTGACGTTGACCACGCATCGCATCACTATCAATGTGCCTTGTTCTAGCTAGAGCAAGAGCCTCTTCGCCATTTAACTTTTGAACACCTTTTTGCAGGTGAATTGCCTCAGCATTATCGTTGCTATCTTGCTCAGTAAATTCAACTGGTACATCAACTTCAATACCGCCTAAGTCATCGACGATTTTTATAAATGATTTAAAGTTGAATTTTACAAAGTAATCGACAGGAACATTCATTAATTTTTCAACTGCATCAATGCTTGCTTGTGGTCCACCATCTTTTCCGTTTTTAGCAGAACCGAATGCATGAGCGTGTGTAATTTTATCTTTTTTCTTTTCTACTGGAATATAAGTATATGTGTCACGTGGAATACTTAATAGTTTAACAGTTTTGCTATCTTTATTAAAAGTTGCAAGTAATAGTGCATCCGTTCTTATAGCTTCACCGTATTCTTTCCCACGGACATCGCTTTCATCAACACCCATGATTAAGACAGATACATTGTTTGTAATAGGTTTTACAGCCTTATCACGTAAATCAGATTTATCACCGCGCGCTAAATCGTGTGCGGCATTTCGAATAGCAGAAGATGCTTTATTTGCTAAAAACCAAGTATAACCGCCGCCTACTATTAAAAAGAATAGAATAGCGCTTATAATAATTTTTGTTTTTTTCTTACTTTTTTTCGGGTTATTGCGTGTATTTTCTTGCAAAGATGGGTTTTGCTCCATTTCCTGTACTCCTTCATTTGGATTGAAATACGACACTCATATCCACTTATTATAATGAAATTTAGCGAAAAAAAACATTACAAATCATTTACATTTCGTAAAAATTCAATTTATTTATAAAAAGTCAGATTTCTATATTTTATTTTTGAGATGTAGAATAAGTATAAGTTGTTTTAGTAGAAATGAAAATATGTATTATGAGAAAGTGATAGAGAAGTAAGATTTGTTGAAATATAGCCAAGAAGATGTGATTAGCTGTATATATCTTTCTTATATAATAAAGAAAGATTTTACGGATGAAGGAGAGAGCATAATGAATCATACATCATTCCGAGCAATTGTCGTGAACGAAAAAGAAAATAATCAATTTGAAAGAAAGCTTGTTGAGAGAGAAGTAAGTAGTTTGCCTGAAGGAGATGTGCTAATACGGGTTCATTACTCTTCATTAAATTATAAAGATGCCCTTTCAGCTACTGGTAACAAAGGTGTAACGAGAACATACCCTCATACACCAGGCATCGATGCAGCGGGAGAGGTAGTTAGCAGTGAAAATAACGTCTTTCAGGAAGGCGACCAAGTTATTGTAACTGGATATGATTTAGGTATGAATACTTCTGGTGGTTTCGGAGAATATATTCGCGTGCCATCATCTTGGGTTGTTCCTTTACCAAAAGAAATGTCTTTGAAGGAAAGTATGATGTATGGGACAGCCGGTTTTACAGCTGCCTTATCGGTATATAAGCTCATTAGAGCGGGAATTACGCCTAGTATGGGAGATATTTTAGTAACTGGTGCTACGGGCGGAGTAGGCAGTGTAGCAGTTAGCATTTTAGGGAAGTTAGGATATAACATAGTAGGGGCAACGGGAAAAAGAGAAGAGAAAGAGATGTTGCTACGTTTAGGTGCAAAAAAGATGATTCACCGCGCGGAATTGAGTGATGAATCAGGAAGACCGATGCTTAAAGGAATATACGCTGGGGTTGTCGATACTGTAGGCGGAAGGATGTTAGAAACAGCTTTAAAATCACTACAGTATGACGGTTGTGTCACGACGTGTGGTAATGTAGCGGGGCAGGAGTTAAATACAACGGTATACCCATTCATATTACGAGGTATTAGCCTTTTAGGAATAGACTCAGTGCAATGTCCAGTAGACATGAGAAGAGAAGTGTGGGCATTGTTAGCGACCGATTGGAAAAACTTAGAGCTATTATCTTATACAGAAGAATGTACATTAGAAGAATTAGATGAGAAGTTTGCACTTATACTGCAAGGAAAGTTAAAAGGAAGAACGATTGTAAATATGAAATAAAAAAGAGACGCTTATTTGAGCGTCTCTTTTCCCATTATAATGATTGTTTTAAATTGATTTTTCCTTGTTCACCTAAAACACCATCAGCGATATTTACAGCGTGATCACCGATACGCTCTAAGTTACTTACCATATCAACGAAGATGATACTTGCATCACCTGAACAGCTACGTTCGTTCAGACGTAATACGTGACGTTTACGAAGAACACGTTCCATTTGGTCAATTTTACGTTCTTTTGCAATAACAGTTTGAGCTAGTTCAGTGTCAAAGTTTGTTAAAGCATTGATTGCATCTTGTAATGTTGAAATTGTTAATTCAAGCATTTCATTTAATTCAGCTAGTGCTTCATCTGATAGTGAAACGCGGTTTGAAATTTGGAAATCTACAAGTTCTACCAGGTTTTCTACATGATCACCGACACGTTCAATATCTCCAACAACACCTGCTAAAACTGAATGTTTTTCAGAGTCTGTAGGTGAAAGTGGTTTTTCTGATAGTAAAACTAAATACTCGGTAATTTTTTTATCTAAATTGTTAATAGCTCCTTCTAATTGAGTAGCCATGTTAGCGTGTTTTTTATCTTGTGTATTTAAAAATTGGTTTGCTTCTTTTAATCCATGTAATGAGAACTCAGCCATGCGCACAATTTCTTTTTGCGCTTCTGTTAGTGCGATAGCAGGAGATTGTTCAATAAAGATTGGATTTAAATGTTGCGGTTTGAAATCAATAGCAGAATCTTCGCCACGAATAAGTTTTGTTACAATCCATGCTAATACAGCGATGAATGGGAATTGAATAATTGCATTTGTTATGTTAAATGTTCCGTGGGCAAATGCGATCGTCATTTCTGGATTTAAGTTTAATGATGTTTGGAAATATTGAATTAAATTTGTAAATGGTACTAATAAAATCGTAAAGATAATTGTACCGACGATATTAAAGATAACGTGAACTAATGCTGCACGTCTTGCTGCAATAGAAGTACCAATTGCTGCTAATACAGCTGTAATTGTTGTACCGATGTTATCACCAAATAATACAGGAAGAGCAGCTTTTAAATCGATTGCACCTTGACCGAATAGTTCTTGCAAAATACCGATTGTTGCACTTGAACTTTGTACAACTAAAGTGAAGACTGTACCAACAATGACTCCTAAAATTGGGTTATCACTCATGCTAACCGTTAATTCTTGGAATGATTCTAAAGAGCGAAGAGGCTTCATACCTGCACTCATTAATTCTAAACCGAAGAATAACATACCAAAACCGAATATAACTTGACCTAAAGAATGTACTTTTTTATTTTTAAAGAAGAATAGTAAGATAGCCCCAATTGCCATAATTGGAAGAGCGTATTCTCCGATTTTAATCCCGATAATAAATGCAGTAACTGTCGTTCCAATGTTTGCACCCATAATAACACCAATTGCTTGTCTTAATGTCATAAATCCGGCACTTACAAGTCCGACTGTTAAAGCGGTTGTTCCTGAACTTGATTGGATTAATACTGTAACTAACATACCTGCTAGTACACCCATAAGTGGGTTTGTTGTAAAGCGATCTAGAATATCGCGAAGACGATCTCCAGCTGCTTGTTGCAGTCCATCGCCCATGTATTTAATCCCGAATAAGAAAATACCTAATCCACCAATGAACTGGAAGATCATATCTTGAATATTATATTCCACGCATTCCACTCCTTAAATTTCATGTACGATGTAATTATTAACTAAACCTTGAGACACTGTAAACGGTTTATCAGTAAAATTTACACTAAATTTACAAAGGGGTGAAAAGTTTACAATTCTTTAAAGAAACAGCTGGATTTAATTGGTTTTTCAGCTGATACATCTGATTGATTTGTAAAGAAGTCACATTTATCACACTATTTGTGGATAGTAAAAATAGGAGAGGTAAACTATCCAAATTGGATGCGCTAAGTAAAGTTTCTCCTTATTTATAATAATGGTTCTTTGCATATTTTTTGATTAAAGATAGAAAAATATGTAGGGAAATGGGGAGGTTTGAAATGAATGTATAATGAAAGTGAAAAAAGATTGAATTACTTACAACAATAAAAAAGAGCAATTCGCATATGAATTTGCCCTGTTCTTCTTTTATTAGGAGTGGTCGTTATGTTTCACGTTTATGACGACATTTCCCTTCTTGTGTCCTTCTTCAACATATATGTGGGCTTCAACAATTTCCTCAAAAGTATATTGTCTATCAATGACCACTTTCATCTTATTGTTCTCTACAAGTTCTTTAAGAAACTCTAGTGCTTCGGAAGTTTCAGGTGCGTTTTGACTTAATATTAGTTTCTTGCGACTTGTCAATTTCGTCCATAGCATTTGAGCACTCGGTAACGGTTCGACTATATTTATATAAGTACCATCTTCTTTTAAGATTTTAATACAATCTGAAAAGGAGCTCTTATTTACTGCTTCAAAGATAACATCATAAGTTTCGTCTGTAGTAGAAAAATTTTTTGCGGTGTAATCAATTACTTCGTCAGCTCCTAGAGATTTGACTAACTCTAAATTGGTGCTACTGCATACTCCAGTAACTGTTGCGCCGAAATATTTAGAGATTTGTACTGCATAACTTCCGACACTTCCAGAAGCTCCGTAAATAAGAATGTTTTGACCACATTGAATGTTGGCTTTCTTAAGGAAGAACAAGGCTGTACGTGCTCCAATTGGGACGGATGCAGCTTCTTCATAGGATATATTGGAAGGCTTCATGCATACTGCTCCATCTTCAGGTAGACAAATATATTCAGCATAAGAACCGAAATTGACTTGGGTAGCTGCGAAAATTTGGTCTCCTTTTTTAAATCGTGTGACGTCTTTTCCTACCGATTCAACTTCACCAGCCAATTCCATTCCTAATATTTGTTTTTTCGGTTGCTTAAAGCCAAGTGCAATTCGAGCGGGTAGCCAAACAGAAGAGGGAACTGTAAAACTTCTTGAACGAATATCTCCTGCTGTTACGGTTGTCGCTTTTATTTTTACAAGGATTTCGTTTTCTTTAGGACTAGGTTTTTCTACCTCGGTTAGTTGAAGAACGTCCGGGGGACCGTATTTTGTGTAAACTACTGCTTTCATCAACATTTCCTCCAATTCGTTCTATATATTAATATCATACGAACAATATGAATAAATAGAACAGCGGTTCACCTTTCAATACAATGCAAAAAGCAGTGTGATTTTTCTTAGGAATCCACTGCTTTTTGCATTTGTGTATATATGATTTTTTTAGTCCAAGTACTTTGAAAAAGAATCAGTTAACATTACCCGGCGGCTTTTTCGTTTGTTTTATCTCCCTGTTTTTGTTTCCGTAAGCTTGTGATGTAAATGAAAAGGAATGCGATGAGTAATAGGGAAGAATAACGATATACAGTTGCATAGTTTGTAAAGTGTGCAATGAACCCAAAAATAATCGCTCCAGCACCAATTCCAAGATCAAATGCTGAGAAGAATGTTGCTGTTGCTACTCCTCGTCTGTGTGGTGCTACTCGGTCAATCATCCACGCTTGTAGTGCTGGTTGGATTGCACCGAAACCACTTCCATAACACGCTGCGGCAATAATTAAGCTCGGAATTGTAGTTGTATACGACAGCAAGATAATACCTGTAAACGTAATAATAACTCCTGGAATGATGATAAATGTATGACCTTTCGCATCATATAATTTTCCAGAAAACGGTCGGGTTACAGTGATTGAAAGCGCATTAAATAAAAAGAAGAGACTAATGTCAGCAATCCCGACTTCCGTAGCAAATAATGTGATAAAGCTCCCAATTCCCCCGTACATTAATGTAATACATAATATTAATAATGAAGGAAGTAAAGCTTTGCGCTCAATAAATCCATCGAGAAAGGTACCAGATGTTTGCTGTGGTGGTTGCGGCGATTTTTTGATTTGAAGTAGTTTCGTTAATATTAATGAAACTATTGTGCATGAAAGTGCACATAAAAAAAGAATCGTGAAGTTATATGTTTGCATAAGCCAAAGTCCGATAAGCGGACCGAGCGCCATAGCAATAGTTCCAGAAAGACCGAAATAACCCATGCCTTCACCGCGGCGAGCTTGCGGAATTAAGTCTGAAACGACAGTTCCATATGTAGTCGTTGTAATACCAAAGCCAGCTCCGTGTAAAATACGAACGGCAAGCAATAGGAAAACGGTTGAAGCGAAAAGATAACTGCCCATAGCGAGTAAACAAATCGCGGTACCGATCATTAAAATGATTTTTTTATTGAATTTTTGCAAGGCGTTTCCAGTTAGCGGTCTAACAAAAAGTGCCGCAACGGTAAACATACCGACAACAAATCCGATATTGGAACTTGTGCCACCAATTTCTTTCACATAAACAGGTAAAGTTGGAATTAACATTTGAAACCCTAAAAACATACATAAGTTTGCTAGAATTAGTGCAACAAACTCTTTCGTCCATAACGGTTCTCGTTTTACGAGTATTGCTTCTCCCATATATTCATCCCCTATATAAAAGTTTTCTCTGTTCTTTCGAGTATATGTATTGGTCAACATAACAGTCAAGGAAGGTGTCTTGAAAACGGATAACAATTTTTTAGGTAAAAAACTGACAAATTTGTGTAAAAGCTACACAATTATGAAAAAAAGATGTAAAGTATAGATGTATAGACTAGTAGTTGTTATGAATGATAGAAATTGTTTTTTCTTTAAAGAAAGCGGATTCAAATTGTAGTGGAAGAGAAGGGGATACATACTTTTTCGCTACATATATTTGAAAAGGTTTACAATATGATGAAGAAAGAGGCGTGTACATATGAGACGATTAGGTATTTCTATTTATCCAGAACATTCGACAGTAGAGAAAGATAAGGAGTATGTAACATTAGCAAGTAAATACGGATTTACACGTGTATTCACATGTTTATTATCTGTAGATGGCGAAAAAGAGAAAATTATAGAAGAGTTTAAGGAAACGATCTCTCATGCAAATGCATTAGGGTTCCAAGTATTAGTTGATATTAGTCCAGCTGTGTTTGAACAACTAGGTATTTCGTATAACGATTTATCGTTCTTCCATGAACTAGGTGCTTATGGTATTCGTTTAGATGTTGGGTTCTCAGGTTTAGAAGAATCAATTATGACGTACAATCCATATGGCTTAAAAATTGAGATTAATATGAGTAACGGTACTAAGTATGTAGATAACATTATGAGTCATAGACCAAATCGTGAAAATTTAATTGGTTGTCATAATTTCTATCCACATCGTTATTCAGGATTATCATACGATCATTTCATTAAATGCTCGAAACAATTTAAAGATTACGGTATGAGAACGGCTGCTTTTATTTCATCATTTGATGCAACATATGGACCTTGGCCAGTAACGGAAGGCTTATGTACGTTAGAGCAGCACCGTGAATTACCGATGACAACACAGGCGAAGCATCTATTTGCGACAGAATTAATTGATGATGTTATTATTGCGAACGCTTATGCTTCAGAAGAAGAATTACAAGCACTAGGTGCATTAAATAAAGAGAAACAAACATTTGATATAGGACTATATGATACAACAACAGAATTAGAAAGAATTATTGTGTTAGACGAACCACATTTTTATCGCGGAGATGTATCTGAATATATGATTCGCTCTACACAAAGTCGTGTGAAATATAAAAAAGAAGAGTTCAAACCGCATAATACGCGCGAAATTAAGCGCGGTGATCTTTTAATTGATAATGAACAGTATGGTCAATATAAAGGTGAATTACAAATTGCTTTAAAAGATATGATGAATACAGGAAAAACAAATGTAGTTGGCCGAATTGTAGAGGAAGAAATTTTCTTATTAGATTATTTACAAGCATGGGATAAATTTGGATTTACACTAAAGAAATAATGAGAGCGGGATAAAGTGAATCTTTAATCAGTGGGAATGTAGTTCATCCCCACTGATTATTAGCATTCACTAATCGGGATAAAAGGGAAAAAACTACTGATTTCAGTGGCTTTTTCCCTTTTATATAAAGAGCGAGAGGAAGAGCTATGACAAAAGTGCATCAGCGATTAATTTCTATTTTAGAGGAGTTTTTAGAAGAGAAATCGATGTTAAATCGAGCTTTTTTAGCGAGCCGTTTACATGTATCCACGAAGACGATTCAAAAGGATATAAAATTATTAAATGATATATTGGAAGAACATGGAGCGAAAATTGAATCCCAAAGGGGAAATGGGTACGAACTAGAAGTTATACAAGCGAAGAAATTTGAAGAGTTTTGCGTAAATGTATTTCAAAAACAGACAGAAAAGATTCCCACTTCTTATGAAGAAAGAGTAGCGTACATTTTACAACGCATTTTAACGACAGAGGGATATGTGAAGCTTTCACAGTTAGCAGAAGAGATTTATGTGAGTAAATCAACTGTAAATTTAATTATGAAAGATGTTACGGATATTTGTAGTCGCTATGAGTTACAAATTGAAAAAAGACCATATTATGGTATGCGTATTGTGGGAGAGGAATTTAATATTCGTTCTTGTTTATCACAATATGGTTTACCACGTTATGACCATACCCCGTTTCATGAGCAATTTGAGCAGACTGATACATATTTATCGTTACCTCATATTCCTCTCATCCGCTCAGTTATACTAAAGTATATCGAGGGAGGAACGATATATTTATCAGATATAGAAATTGATAATTTATCAATTCATATTGCGATTGCGTTAAAGCGATGCAGGGATGATCATTACATTCAATCACTGCATGTAGAGAAATCTGAACTTGTAATAAAGAAAGAATATAAAATTGCGAAACAGATTTTAGGAAATTTAGAGGAAGAGCTGGAACTTCAATTTCCAGAAGAAGAAATTTTATATGTGACGATGCATTTATTAAGTACAGCTGTTACAGCGAGAAATCACTATGAAAATGTAGAAGAGTTAGTAGGAAAAGATGTATATGCATTCATGCAACATATTCTTTTCAAGGTGGCAGAAGAACGGAATCTTACTTTTTATTATGATGAGGAATTATTATTTGGGTTTGGTGTTCATTTAAAAACATTATTAAACCGTTTGAAATATAAATTAAATACGAGAAATCCTCTTTTGGCAGAAGTGAAAAAGAATTATCCATATGCCTTTGAAATTGCGGTTCTTGTTGGAGACATAATTGGTGAATATACGGGTGAGTCGATTCCGGAAAGTGAAATTGGTTATATTGCTATTCACTTCGGTGGAGCGATGAGTCGTTTGCAAGAAAAGAATCAAAAGAAAAGATGCTTATTAGTTTGTGCAACTGGCCAAGGGAGTGCACAGCTATTGAAATATAAAATTCTATCACAGTTCCGAGATAAATTAGAGATTGTAGGGATTACAGGCTATTATCAATTGAAGGTAGAAGAACTTTACAAAGATAAAATAGATTGTATTATTAGTACGATTCATATACCGAGTGGTTTGCCTGTGCCAGTTATAAAAGTGAATTCAATATTTGATGATAAAGAGATTAAATCGATTGGTCAGCAGTTATTTACGCATGTGAATACTAGTGTGCAGCAATATATTAAGGAAGATTTGATCTTCTTAAATCGTAGTACCTCTACAAAAGAAGAGGTTATTCAGTTTTTATGTGAGAAAGCTGCTTTGAAAGGTTATGTACCTGCAAACTTTTATGATTCTGTTATGGAAAGAGAGAATACATCTCCGACAGCGGTTGGAAATTTAGTTGCGATTCCGCATCCAATGCAGTTATTAAGTGAGAAAACATTTTTGATGTTTTGTACACTTGATAAAGCGATGGACTGGGGAGATAAGAAAGTACAAGTTATTATTTTATTTAGTGTAAAGCGTAATAATAATGAAGATTTACAAAAGCTATATGATTTTTTATACGATATTATGTCTAGTCAAAATACGATAGAGAAATTAACTCAGGCTGAAGTAATTGCAGAATTCCAATAGATATTATTATCTTTATAAGAAAAGTATATAAAAACTTCCGTTACACAACGGAAGTTTTTTATGTTTAATTGTATGCGTTTTCATAATAAGATAAAAATATAGAAAAAACATAGCTTGGGGGAATTTTAAATGACTGATATGCAAACTCCATTTGCGTTAATTTTACATGGTGGCAACGCGAGAAGCGCGGCGCTTGAAGCAATTGCTTTTGCAAGACAAGGAGATTTTGAGAATGCGAGTGAAAAAATGACACTTGCTAGTGAAGAAATTACAGCGGCTCATCGTATTCAAACAGACTTAATTCAAGAAGAAGCGAGAGGAAATCATGCAGAAATCAGTTTACTGTTAGTGCATGCACAAGATCATTTAATGAATGCAATTACAGTGAAGGAACTTGCTGAGGAATTTATTACTCTTCATAAACGAGTGGAAGAGAAAGTGACAGTGTAATATGTACATTTTATTATGTTGCGCGGCAGGTATGTCAACGAGTATGGTTGTAAGAAAAATGCAAGAAGAGGCAAAGAAACAAGGGAAGGATTATAAAATTAAAGCAGTCGATTCAGAACTTGTGAAACTGGAAATAAAAAATGCTGATGTTGTTTTAATCGGACCACAAGTGAAGTATTTGTTTCCAGCAGTAGAGTTTCTTGCGAAGTCATACGATATACCGGTTGCAATTATAGAACAACGAGATTATGGCATGTGTGATGGTTTGAAAGTACTTAAGCAAGCAGAACAATTAGTTTTAGCGTAATTATATTTTTTTAAATATAAACATTATAATGTTATAACTTTTTGATTTTGCCACATTGAACATAGGGAGGGTTATCGATGAATGGTTTTATGAGTTTTATGGAACAGAAGATTATGCCGACAACGCAAAAGATTGCGGGGCAACGACATTTATTAGCAATTCGAAACGGAGTTATTTCTACGTTACCGTTAACGATTGTCGGATCATTTTTCGTTATCTTTTTAAATTTACCGATTGACGCATATATGGAGTGGATTGCACCGTTTCGTCATATTTTAGATATTCCATTCCGATTTACAGTAGGTTTAATGGCGTTATACGCAGCGTTTGGGGTAGGGGCTTCACTCGCGAACTTTTATCAGCTCAATCAATTAAGTGCAGGATTATTATCTGTACTCGCCTTTTTACTAGCATCAGTTGAACCAATTCAAATAACAAAAGCTGTACCAGGTGTTATTGATGCAGGTAGATATATTTCAGTAGGAACATTAAGTGCAACTTCTTTATTCGGAGCAATTGTTACAGCATTAATTGCAGTAGAAATTTATCACTTTATGATTAAGCATAATATCTCGATTAAATTACCAGATAGTGTACCACCAGCAGTTGCAAACTCGTTTGCAGCATTAATTCCAACTCTAGTAGTTATTCTTTTATTCTGGGGTATTCGTTACGGTTTGAAATTTGATGTAAATACAACAATCACATACTTAATCGCACCATTAAAATCAGTATTAGTAGGAAATAATTTATTCGGTGGTTTATTAACAGTATTCTTAATCGTGTTCTTCTGGTCATTCGGTATACATGGCCCTGCGATTTTAGGACCAATTATTCGTCCGATGTGGGATTCAGCAATTCTTGAAAATATGGAAGTGTTCACAGCTACAGGAAATGCACATCAGTTACCAAACTTATTTACAGAGCAATTTATTCAATGGTTCGTATGGATTGGTGGATCAGGCTCAACATTAGCTTTAGTAATTATGTTTATGTTCTCTAAATCTAAGTTCTTAAAAGAGTTAGGTAGATTATCATTCGTACCAGGATTATTCAATATTAACGAACCAATTATTTTCGGGGCACCAATTGTAATGAACCCGATCTTAATTATTCCATTCGTTATTACACCGTTAGTTACTACGACGGTATCATACTTCGCAGTTGTTTCAGGTATGATTCCGATGATGATGGTGAAGCTGCCGTTTACGATGTTAGCACCAATTGCAGCTATTATTAGTACGGACTGGACAATTATGGCTGGTGTACTTGTACTTGTTAACTTTGTTATCTCATTCGTTATTTACTATCCATTCTTCAAAATGTATGAGAAGCAACAATTAGCAGGAGAGGAGAAAACAGAATGCTCGGAGCAATTATCATCTTAATTACATTTGTTATCGGACAGTGTATTGCGCATTATTCAAAATGGGTACAAAGTAAATCGCTATTAGTTTTACTACTTGTGTCGATATTATTTATCGGATGTTCAATGGGAGCTTATGTGGCATTTAGTTTACAATCACCGTACTTTATCATCGTACCAACGATTTTATGTGCGACATGTTTATCTGCAAAATATAGATTTACAAGTATGGCATTAATACAACGTGTGAAGGAGATGCAAAAGCATGGAGCGTAAATTAGGAATTTCTCTTTATCCAGAGCATTCAACGAAAGAAAAAGATATGGCATATATTTCAGCAGCGGCACGTCACGGTTTTTCAAGAATATTCACTTGTTTATTGTCTGTGAATCGTCCGAAAGAAGAAATTGTAGCAGAATTTAAAGAAATTATTAATCATGCAAAAGAGTACAATATGGAAGTCATTTTAGACGTAGCACCAGCTGTGTTTGATCAGCTTGGTATTAGCTATAGTGATCTATCATTCTTTGCAGAGTTAGGTGCAGATGGTATTCGTTTAGATGTAGGATTTGACGGATTAACAGAAGCGAAAATGACGAACAACCCGTACGGTTTAAAAAATGAGCTAAACGTAAGTAATGATATTGCGTATTTAGAAAATATCCTTTCGCATCAAGCGAATAAAGTAGCTTTAATTGGTTGCCATAATTTTTATCCGCAAAAATTCACTGGTCTTCCGTATGATTATTTCATTCGCTGTAGTGAACGTTTTAAAAAGCATGGTATTCGCAGTGCAGCATTTATCACATCACATACTGCTAACATCGGTCCATGGGATATTAATGACGGATTATGTACATTAGAAGAGCATCGTAATCTTCCAATCGAAGTGCAAGCGAAGCATTTATGGGCAACGGGGCTAATCGATGATGTCATTATCGGAAATGCTTATGCGAGTGAAGAAGAGTTAGAGAAACTAGGAAACTTAAATCGTTACATGTTGCAGCTGAAAGTACAATTTGTAGATGAAGCGACTGAAGTAGAGAAGAGAGCGACTCTGCAAGAAATACACGTAAGACGCGGTGATATAACAGAATATATGGTACGTTCTACAGAAGTACGTAAAAAGTATAAAGACTATGACTTCCCTATGCGCGAAAGTGTGCTACAGGAAAGAGGGCAAGTTGTAATTGGTAACAACTCATTCGGAAAGTATAAAGGTGAACTACAAATTATCTTGAAAGAAATGCCGATAGATGAACGGAAAAATATTGTCGGTACGATTGCTGAAGAAGAGGCGTTCTTACTAGATTATGTAGGAGCTTGGACACAGTTTACTTGTGTGGAATAGGAAAGGGGAGAGGATGCTATGGCATCCTCTTCTTTTTGTTGAAATAGTAGTCTATCGTATATAGAATGCAAAGAGATAGATTTAACTTGGACGGGAGAGAAGGAGATGGAAGAGTATATAGATGATTTATTAAGGCGGATGGGTGATGAAGAGACAGATATATGGCATCGTGCGTATGATGAGGCGAAAGAACTAAATGATCTATTAACTTTCCCTTATTTACAGGAGAAGATAATAAAAGTGAAAAAAGTATCTATGAAGAAAGATATTTATTATTTAATGACGAAACTCGCTATCAATACGAAAGAAATCTGTATTGCTGATTATCTTGTAGCTCGTTTAGAATGTGAAGAGAGTCCGACGCTATTAAGTGAATTACTTAGTAATATTTATAGATTGCCAGAAGTAAGTAGTACAAATAAAATCATTCCGTATATTTATCATAAAAACGATAGTGTTCGTTTTTGGGCAGTTTCTTCCTTAAAGTTATATAAATCGTTAGAAGCAGAAAGTGCTTTATTAAAGTTGCTGGATACTGAAGAAAATAAAGATGAGATTACAAATATTTGTTATACGTTGCTTGAGATTGGAACAAATCAATCGATTCTTCCGTTAACAAGGCTTTTATATAGGGATAGTGCTTATGTTCGTTCAACCGTCATTGAGGTTTTAGCGAAAATAGGGGGAGTGGATTTACAGATAGTTTATATGGAAGGTTTACAGGATAGAAACGATATAGTGAAATATGAGGCCATTCGAGCTATTTATACATATGGAGATGAAATGGCGATTAAGCCAATTTGTGAACGTGTGAATAAGGTTGTTTCTAGAAGACGTAAAAATGAAGTAGAGCCTACTGATGAATCAGAGATCGTCATCGCTCTTCGTTTCTTACATAAGTTTGCTAATCATGAAGAAGTTTTAAAGACGTTTGATAAAGTGTACAAAAAACGTGGAAACTTGTTTATGTCGGAGAGGAAGTGGCTTAGAGACAATATTACTTACTTTCAAGAGAAAGAAAGAATATAAGAATCATAAAAAAGAGCCCGCCTCAACTGATATGCTCCCCCTTAGGTAGACAGATAAAAAATAAAAATCTGTTTATCTAAGGGGGCGTTTTTATGTCACGAATA
>NZ_JAEHBK010000191.1:0-250 GCF_016483685.1 Bacillus cereus group sp. N8
CCTAGAGGCAACACTGGCGCTACTGTTGCTAAAGTACCAATAGGCAACACACGACCTAATGGGTATAGTAGAACTAGCTGCACCACGGGTCCTAAAAAAAATAGGAGAGCGCGGGGGGGGGGGGGGGGGTTAGGGGGGGGGGGGGGGTTTTGGGGGGGGGGGGTGTGGGTGGTGAGGGGGTTGGGGTGGTGGGTTGCGGGGTGGTTGTTGTGGGGGGGGGGGGGGTTTTGGGGGAGTTGGGGGTGTGTGG
>NZ_JAEHBK010000192.1:0-249 GCF_016483685.1 Bacillus cereus group sp. N8
ATTACTAGCGATTCCAGGTGCATGTACGCGAGGTGGAGCCTACAATCCGAACTGAGATGTGTTTTATGAGATTAGCTCCACCTCGCGGTCTTTCAGCTCTTTGTACCGTCCATTGTAGCACGTGTGTAGCCCAGGTCATAAGGGGCATGATGATTTGACGTCATCACCACCTTCCTCCGGTTTGTCACCGGCAGTCACCTTAGAGTGCCCCACTTAATGATGGCAACTAGGCTCAAGGGTTGCGCTCGT
>NZ_JAEHBK010000193.1:0-249 GCF_016483685.1 Bacillus cereus group sp. N8
CCCACTGCAACGCACTTTTCTTTCACTCCAAAATGATCCGCCCCTAATCCACCCAGCTCGCATGCCTCTTGTAATCCAATCAATCCTGAACAAGCACTCGCACTTCCACTATTGCCGATAATACCTTGCAATTACCCCTCAGCCGCTATACTGTCACTCGTTCCTTGCCGCGGGGCGGCTCGTAAGGGACTTGTTGTCTACCCAGCGGCCCATCATGCTGGTACATCACACACGATTGCACCTCAATCC
>NZ_JAEHBK010000194.1:0-248 GCF_016483685.1 Bacillus cereus group sp. N8
ACTTCATTTACTGTGTACTTGAACTCATTTCCTTGTCCATCGTACTTTGGTAGATCTTTAAAACTGAAGTTCCAGTTTCCTTCTTTATCAGCTTTCACTTCTTCTGTTTTAAACTCTTTACCATTTTGAAGTAATTGAACTGTGATGCTTTCTGGACGTGTGTTGAACTTGTTGTTGTAGTCTTCCCAGACTTTCTTACCACTTACTTCTGTTGTTTCCGTATTCTTGTAAGTGTTCGTAATCGTTGT
>NZ_JAEHBK010000195.1:0-248 GCF_016483685.1 Bacillus cereus group sp. N8
GGTGAGCCATGAAGGATTCGAACCTTCGACCCTCTGATTAAAAGTCAGATGCTCTACCAACTGAGCTAATGGCTCATTTTGAAAGTGGTGCCGGCTAGAGGACTTGAACCCCCAACCTACTGATTACAAGTCAGTTGCTCTACCAATTGAGCTAAGCCGGCTTGCGACTTCAAAATGGTGGCTCGGGACGGAATCGAACCGCCGACACGAGGATTTTCAGTCCTCTGCTCTACCGACTGAGCTACCGA
>NZ_JAEHBK010000196.1:0-247 GCF_016483685.1 Bacillus cereus group sp. N8
GAGAAAAAGGGCTGCCACATGGACAGCCCTTTTTCTACTACATAAGATAGAGTAAATAAATATAAATATGAGAAATGATTAATGAAACGATCATAATCGGGAAGCCGCCTTTAAGGAATTCCATGTAGCTAAATTTATGTCCTTCACGCCTTGCGATTCCGGCTACGATTACGTTAGCAGAAGCGCCGATTAATGTTCCGTTTCCCCCTAGGCAACCCCCGAATGCTAATGCCCACCATCGGACGGC
>NZ_JAEHBK010000197.1:0-247 GCF_016483685.1 Bacillus cereus group sp. N8
CCCCCCCCCCCCCCCCTCTCTTTTTCACTGATACGGCGACCACCGTGATCTCCACAAGGGTTATCGGGGGCAGCGTCATATGTGTATTAGTGACAGGGCTCTGGCGGCAACGGTTCTGGTGGCAGTGGTTCTGATGGTAACGGCTCTGGTGCTGTCTCTTATGCTGCTCTCGGAGCGCACGCGACTTAGGCGAATCGCGTATGCGGTCGTCTGCTTGGAAAGCAAGGGGGGGGGGGGGGGGGGGGGG
>NZ_JAEHBK010000198.1:0-247 GCF_016483685.1 Bacillus cereus group sp. N8
CGAGTTGCTCCTCTTCGACGTCCACGAGACCTCCTTCCCTGTGAACCTCTCGCCTGAGAAGCACTGCCTCCCGAACCGGGGCCACCAGAACCCCTGCCACCAGAACCACTGCCACCAGAACCACTGCCACCAGAACCACTGCCACCAGAACCGGTCCCAGCAGACCCACTGCCAGCCCAACCGCTGACGGCACAGCAGCTGCCACCACAACAGGGGAGGGCGCAGCGGGGGGGGGGGGGGGGGGGGG
>NZ_JAEHBK010000021.1:0-70322 GCF_016483685.1 Bacillus cereus group sp. N8
ATCCACCGTCTCTTTCTTCATACACCTTTACTTCTTGTGATGCATACTCATTTGAAATACCTGATGATAATGATGGCTCGTTATACGTAAAGAAACTTTTCGTTATATTTACTTTCTTCTCAGTTAAGCACACCCACTTAAAACCCAAATCCGTATGAATTTTTATCCATCCACCGTCTCTTTCTTCATACACCTTTACTTCTTGTGATGCATACTCATTTGAAATACCTGATGATAATGATGGCCCATTATACGTAAAGAAACTTTTCGTTATATTTACCTTTTTCACTTTTACTTCGCTATCTTTAGATTGATCCGTTACCGCAACAAGTCGCGCTGCCTCAGCACGTGTTATCGATTTGTCAGGTTGCCACTGTTTTCCATCGATACCACTTGATATACCTAATTCTACTAAAATATTAATGAATTTCTCACCCCAATGATCTTTCACATCATTAAATAATGTCGGTAATTCTCCATTAACTTTCGAATCTAATTGATATGCTTGTACAAGCATTGTTGCCATTGCCGCTCTTGTCATTTGACCGTACGGATTAAATTTCCCGTTTCCTTCACCTTTAATAACACCTGCTTTTTCCACCGCTGCAATGTAGGAAGATGCCCAATTATCTTTCGAATCTATAAAGGTCGGCTTGTCCCCTTCTTTAACTTCTAATCCTAAAACTTTAGCCATAATTGTAGCCGCTTCAGCCCTACTTAATACGCTATGCGGTGAAAATGTTCCATCCGGCATTCCTGTAATTACTTTTTTATTTACTAAATAATTAACAGACTCTTCCGCCCACCCTGGAACATCAGGGAATGATTGTGGTGCTACTTGTAAATTACTCACTGCCCTTTCTAATTCTACTTCTCTTTTTTCCTGTTCTTCCTTTTTCTTTAATTCAAGTTCTTGTTTTTCTTGCTCTTCTTTCTGCTTTAACTCAAGTTCTTGTTTTTCTTGCTCTTCTTTTTGCTTTAACTCAAGTTCTTGTTTTTCTTTTTGCTTTAACTCAAGTTCTTGTTTTTCTTTTTGCTTTAATTCAAGTTCTTGTTTTTCTTGCTCTTCTTTTTGCTTTAGCTCTATTTGTTGCTGCTCCAATTGTTGCTGCGTTATTCTTAATTCTTCTTGCTGTTTCTTTAATTCCTCTCTCTTTTGTTTCTCTTTTAATTCAGGATTTGTTTCTTCTTGATTATTCTTTTCGTTTTCCTCTAATCGACTCTTCTCTTCAAGCTCTTTCTTCCTTTTTTGTTCCTCTAATTCATTCAAGTTTGTCTCTTCTTGGTTATTCTTTTCTTGTACTTCTAACGGATTCTTCTTTTCAAGTTCTTCTTGTTGTTTCTTTAATTCATCTAATTTTTGCTGAACTTCTTCTAATTTTTCTTTATCTTCACTATCTTGTTTTAGTAATTCTTCTTTTTTCTGTTTTAATTCGTCAACTTTATCAAATAACTCTTCCTGCTGTTTCAAAATATCTTTTCTTTTTTCTAATTCCATTTGTTTCTCTTTTATAGCATTAAATTGTTTTTGCAATTCACTCTGTCTATTACTATGTATACTCTGTAAAGCTTCTATATTATTTCTTGTATTATTTTCAATTTCCGCTAGTGAACTAGAAGGAAACGCTAATAGATTTGTTGTCAATAAACTGGCTACTGCAATTACACTATATTTTTTCATCATACACACCTTTTCTAATTTTACTTCAATTCTATTTCCTACCATATATAAATGTAAGATTCCTCCATAATCATAGCAAATCTTTTCTACGCTAAGGGACTTTTCGTAAAAATAAAAAAAGCATCGTATAATACAATGCTTTTTTTGATGTGTCTCGATATTTATTTGTTACTTTCGCGTGATTGAGAAGTAGAAAGGGCCGGAGTGATAACTAATTGTCTCGGCTCAGTTTTCTTTAAGTGATTTTTGACGTTACACTTACGACGTTGAACAACCCACGCTTTAATAGGATTTGTCAAAATAATCTTTTGCTCTTCGTTAGGGGCCTCTTCTTCCAACCTACAACTTTCGCTCCATTTATTCCATTTCATTGTAAGTTTAGAAGAAGAATGATCGTCTTCTCGATCAAACAAGTGCAAAAAATCCATTTCGCCAGCTAGCATTACGGTGTTGCTAGTTGCTAAAAAAGAAAAGGTCGTCCAACGTTTCTCCATGCCCTCCTACTCCTTTTTCACATATAGAGTGCCTAAAACTTAATTTACCTAAAATATGCTTGCCTTTTACCTTACACTTATAGTTTATCCAAAACACTACTATGCAACTATCGATTTGCCTTACAACTACCTTACATTTTTGTAAGAAACAAAAAACCTTCACTCTCTATACGTGAAGGTTTCTCATTTCTCATCTATATGATCTTTCATATGATCGACTCCAGCTTCTTGTAGCTGTGACATCATACCGTGGGAAATTGCGCCTAATACTAAGGTCATTCCAATTAGTGAAATCCGAATTGCAGGTACATCAATTATGTAAGCCAACATGCCAAGAACAATTGTTAAAAGTAATGCTTTTATAAATGTTGCACTTGTATATTCTTTCTTTTTCATCATAATCACCCTATATGGAAGCGTTTTCTTAATATAATCAGTATATCATACCATCTGACTATTTTGTGGGGATTTCTGTAAAAACCTTATATCTTCTTTGACTTTTTTCTTTCTATCCTTTACAGTCGAAATGTTCACAAGTTTTACACTGTAGGAGGATTCAAATGAAAATTGAAATAAAAGACACTTTAATTTCTGAAGAACAATTACAAGAAAAAGTAAAAGAACTAGCGCTTCAAATCGAACGTGATTTTGAAGGAGAAGAAATCGTTGTAATCGCTGTATTAAAAGGATCTTTCGTATTCGCTGCTGATTTAATTCGTCATATTAAAAACGAAGTAACTATCGACTTTATCTCTGCATCTAGCTACGGAAATCAAACAGAAACAACTGGAAAAGTAAAACTATTAAAAGATATCGATGTAAACATTACTGGAAAAAACGTAATTGTCGTAGAAGACATTATCGATTCTGGTTTAACACTTCACTTCTTAAAAGATCACTTCTTTATGCATAAACCAAAAGCATTAAAATTCTGTACGTTACTTGATAAACCAGAGCGCCGTAAAGTGGACTTAAAAGCTGAATATGTTGGCTTCCAAATTCCAGACGAATTTATCGTTGGCTACGGTATCGACTGCGCAGAAAAATATCGTAACTTACCATTTATCGCTTCAGTTGTAACGGAATAATATAATAAAATAAAGTGAAACTTTAATCAGTGGTTTTTTTTCTCCCACTGATTATTAGCCTTCACCAATCGGGCTTTTACGGGCAGTTAATCTCCCACCTGACTTCCTCGTATTCGGCGAAATTTGAGGTGGGAGTCTTACTGCCCGTTAAGCGGGGTAAACTTCCATCAATTACTGATGGAAGTTTATTTTCTATCACGATTCGTAAAAGACAAAGGGAGAGAATAAAAATGACAAAGACAAAATTTGAAAAAGTACTCCTCATCGTAAATCCAAAAGCTGGACAAGGCGACTTACATACAAATTTGGCGAAAATCGTACCACCTCTTGCGGCAAATTTTCCTGACTTACATATCCTCCATACGAAAAAGCAAGGTGATGCAACAAAATATTGCCAAGAGTTTGCTAGTAAAGTAGATTTAATTATCGTCTTTGGTGGTGACGGAACAGTATTTGAATGCACAAACGGCTTAGCTCCTCTTGAAACTAGACCTACACTTGCAATTATTCCAGGCGGAACTTGCAACGACTTCTCTCGTACGCTAGGCGTTCCACAAAACATTGCAGAAGCAGCAAGACTTATCACAAAGGAACACGTAAAACCAGTTGATGTCGCAAAAGCAAACGGACAACATTTCTTGAACTTCTGGGGCATTGGGCTCGTATCTGAAGTATCAAACAATATTGATGCGGAAGAAAAAGCAAAGCTTGGAAAAATCGGCTATTACTTAAGTACAATTCGAACTGTAAAAAATGCTGAAACATTCCCGATCAAAATTACTTACGACGGACAAGTATATGAAGACGAAGCTGTCCTTGTTATGGTTGGAAACGGTGAATATCTCGGGGGTATCCCATCCTTTATTCCGAACGTAAAATGTGATGATGGTACACTTGATATTTTCGTAGTCAAATCAACAGGCATTCAAGCGTTTAAAGATTATATCGGAAAGAAACTATTTGAAGACTCAAACGAAAATGATATCTTCCACGTAAAAGCGAAATCCATTCAGATTGAAACAGAAGAAGAAAAAGAAGTAGATACTGATGGAGAAAGCTCGCTCCATACACCGTGCCATATTGAACTATTACAAGGGCACTTTACGATGATTTATAATCCTGCGGTTGTGTAATAAAAAACGAGTGCTAGCACTCGTTTTTCTCTTCTAATCTAGTTATGTCGTTGGATCATTTCTTGTATTTCTTTAACTCTCTCTAAAGTAATTCCATTTCTTTGTTCGATCGCTAAAGGATGCTCGGTTGGCTCTAATTCAACATACGGTGCCATTCCAACTTCTCTTATATGTACATTTGTTTTTAAATTTAATGTTTCTGGATAAACTGGTATTTCTACAGATAACCAACCAAAATAAGGATCACTATTTTCTCGGGCTCTCTCATCCCACTTTTCTAATACTTCATCATAACTTTCTTTACTAAGTGATACCCACACAGTCCATATGAAATTTTCGTGGTAATCAATGATAGGAATCTCTAAACAACCTCTAATAAAGTAATGTCCATTATGCAAAGTTCTGATGTTAAATGGAAGCGTTCCTCTCTTTCATGGGGCGCTACCTCGTAATAATAATATGGTGCTTCACTTCCGTAGCATAGAGGTAGTGCAAAACGATTCATTTGTACTTTTTCTCCGGATTTTCTTCTTCTTTTCATTTATTATTCTTTCTCCTATCCTTTTCAGTCACAATCAAACTCTACCCAATTTCTCCAATGCGTATTAGAATCCTTATTCACAATAACACTTGGATCTTGCTTCTCTATCGCAGCAGCTACTGATTGGAAAAATTCATTTTCACTTACTTTTTCTTCTTCAACGTGTTTCCACTCTTCCGTTTCATACGCTACTTCCCAATCGCCTTCTAAACCGAACTCTTCTAAAATTTCTTCTTTATCCCACCATAATAATTTTCTAGCTTCGTCATTGGTAGCAAGCATACGCATGAAATCTCTTGGATAAGACTCTGTCGTTTGTACTTCTATTCCGTTATGTACATACTCTTCTTCTGTAAATTGATATTCAAAATGATGATCGCGAATTTTTAAACTACCGTTATGAATATCCGGTATAAATTCACCTTCATCATCAAATAATTCATAATCTCCATCTTTTACTTGCAAAATACCGTCATCACCAATTGAATGATTCATTCTATCACCATATACTTGGATATCATTAAATACACTTAATGAACCTACACCGACAACCTGAAATACCATTAACCAATCCTTATTCTCTTTAAAGAAAAGAGAAAACTTCACTTGTGAAATATCCATGTAGTCATTATCAAAGGCAAGAAATTCATAATTACTTTGTTTTTTATCTAACAGCTTCAAAATATCTTTTTGCATATATATCATCTTCACCTCTATATAAATTTTTCAATTTCACTAGAGTATAACATAGACATAATTGCCTTTCATTTTCTAATAATACTACTAATAAAATAGCAGAAGGGTCTGTTTGCATGCCCCAGTTCTTTTTAGATACAATGAAGGAAAGAAGCAACCTGATACAAGGGAGAGAAAAAACTGTGTTCAACCAACAGTTAGTTAATTTACGCATTGATTTTGCATTTAAACAATTGTTTGGTACGAATGGTAGTGAAGATATTCTAATTGCATTTTTAAACACTATGTTACAAGAGTCTTTAGAGTCGCCCATTGCTTCTCTACAACTAGAAGATCCACATTTACATCGGGAATATGAAGAGGATAAGTTATCTATTTTAGACATTTCAGCGACATTAAACACAGGAACAAAAGTCAATGTAGAAATACAACTCAATAATAATCACGATATGATAAAACGTAGTTTATATTATTGGGGAAAATTATACACATCCCAATTACAAAAAGGTATGCCTTACAGTTCGCTTCATAAAACCATCACCATTAATTTATTGAACTTCATAATGTTTTCAGATCACAAAGAATTTCATACAACGAGCATATTATGGAATACACAACAACAAAAACTCCTGAGTGACGACATAGAAATCCACATTATAGACATTCCAAAGTTAACAGAACAATGGCATGAAGAAAAAGTAAATCCGTGGAAAGATCAATTTGTTCGTTGGCTTTTATTGCTTTCAGCAAATGAGGATGAGCACTTAACTAAACTATTGGAGGATATTGCTATGAACCAAGATCCTATTTTACAAAAGGCGATAAATAAATGGGAACGTATGAGTCAAGATTCTTCTTTCCGACAAGCCTATAACGCAAGGGAGAAAGTTTTAATGGATGAAGCAGCAAAATTCGCCCACGCAGAGACAGAAGGTATGAAAAGAGGCTTGGAAAAAGGCTTAGAAAAGGGCTTAGAAAAGGGCTTAGAAAAAGGGCTTAGAAAAAGGGCTTAGAAAAAGGGCTTAGAAAAAGGGCGAAAAGAAGGGGTTCAACAAGGAAAAATTCAAATGATTAAAAGTATGCATGATCTTGGTATACCACTTGAAACAATTGCTAAGGCAAGTCAATTAAGTTTGCATGAGATTGAGCATATTTTAGGACATAAATAGTCATAAAAAAAGAGCTTGAATAGTTTCAAGCTCTTTTTTTATCAACTCTCCTCAATATCATCCAATTGAGTCTTATAACATTCATCACACTCTGGCCTCGTAGGAAGAATCCCTCTTTCATCAGGTAATAAAACCCTCAAAACTTCTCGATCCATCTCTACGAAAGACTTCATAATAATGGGATAGCCTTCAATAATATTCGTATACTCAATCCCTTGTTCAAACTTTCTCCCACTACGTATTTCTTCTATTATAGAATAAAAAACACCGTGCGCTACTTCAGGGTCCATATTTAATGTAATTTGTAAATCTTGATGATTAAGGTTATCTCTTAGACCATGCGTATGATAATTAGCATGGATGCCATCAATATCTTCTGCTACAAGAGTATGCATGTACCATCCATACTCTTGTAGCATATTTTCTTCCCATTCATCTGCATCCTCTTCTAAATCTTCATCAAACAAATTTGGATCATACCACACGTCCTCGTAATCTCCATCAATTAAAAATCTCCAACCAGGTGGTAACCCTAAATACTTCTTTATTTCAGGTGCCCATTCATCAATATGTTGAACGTGTAAAGGAAGAAAGAAATCTTCTTCTGTCCCCATTTCTTCACCAGCCCAAATGTACCAACCTGTCGTTCCGTTTTCTATAGGCATCCGTAACCCATTCATCGGAACGATACCATCTTTCACATTTTGCGCTATTCCTAATTTCAAGTCATTCGGAGATTCTACATACTCTACTTTATATTTGTCACATATACTCATTTGCTCTTTTATGTATTTTTCCATCCCTTTAGCACACTCCAATCCCCATCTATTTCCAATCTATTCTTTCAATCTTCCAAACTAAATTATTTGGGCTATCTTTCTCTAAAAAGGTTAACATCCATACAGTTTTTCCTTTATCGTTCATCAGCATCACTTTATGGCTTAACTTCCAAGCCACTTCACTAACATGATCAAACATCTTATACATATCTTCTTCTCTAATAAGCTTTTCCTTTTTGATTAACCGCCTCGTTCTATACTCTCTTATTTCTAAGTACACGTCAGCATAAGCCACTTCATGCTGACATGTTATACTACATACGTATTTTTTATTCGGACTACTCTTTTTTATATATACGAACTCGTTTCTATAATTCAATTCTAGTATCTTATTCTTCACTTTTTCTAACTCTTCTATATCCCAATCATATTTCACAGCTAAGCGTTTCATTTCAACATGAACGATTTGAAGGACTAATTCTTTTTTCTCTCTATCTGATAAAGAGGGAAAATTCTTCACACCCTCATACTCCACAAAAACATTCATATATTCAGGGAAAATCCGATATTTCTTCTCCCACTCATCGAGTAATGAAATATCATCCACACAATGAATCAAAATCCCTCTCTCATATTTCATTCTTACCTTTGGCATATGTCGAAAATATAACGAAGTAATACAACTCGCCTCTTTACAAAAAGATATATCTTCATCATAGTTGCTTGTAGATGTTAACTGTAATTCCTCTATGCTGCTTATATGCTCTTTCGCTTTTAGAAAACTCAACTGTATATCTCTTATAATCGGCATTTCTTCTCTCCTTCTTCGCAATACAACTATGTTCATATGCCTTAATCGATTTCAACCCAGCCCATTCCCATAGAAAGAAATAACAGTCCGACTACAAAAAAGAGGCCCCCAGTTAAAAAGTAGAACGGTGCTCCGTGCAACGGATCACTAAATAACTCTATCAAATTTCCAGCTACTACTTTCCATTTCTCTTTCTTTGAATTTTTTTCTTTTATTTCTTTAACAAATCGGCAAATACTTATACTAATCAAAATAATGCCTATTAATAGGCACCCTACTATGATCAAAATCCCCAAATATAACACTCCATGTGTACATCTATATTTATTTTTGTTTACATACTATTGTTAAGCACATCTCATTTTAGCTAATAAACAAATAAAAGAGAACATAATTTTCACTATGTTCTCTTGCTCTCTTTTTTATTTACTAACAATCCTGAAATAAGAACGAACCGTCAACAAATAATAACCAATATAAATAACACTATACACACCGATGCGAATTAGTAAAGGAACTGCAATTTCATACGGAATAACTGTCGCTAATCCTTTTAGCGCAAATAAAGTGTGTAATATACCAACTACTAAAAGAATGAAGAAGATAAATCTCATTTGTTTTTCGATTGCTTTTTTCATTTCTTTTTTCGTGACACCTAGTTTTCTAAGAACGATGTAACGCTCACGATCTGCATGCGCTTCTGTCCTCTTTAAGTAACAGCATTGAGTATAGAGATATTTTCTTAAAAAGACATTGTATACTCATAAAAAAGCCTGCAGCTGTTACACTGCAGGCTTTCAAATACTCACTCTATTTTTTATTCATTGTAATAAGATTAACCTAAATATGCTTGTTGTAATGCCTCTAAGCCATCTTTATAAATTCCATGGAATAGATTAATTACCTCTTCATCAGTAACCTCTACAGGAGTGAAGCTACCAGACCATTCAACTAATGATGTGTTAGCATCTTTACCTTCTTTAACACGAATTGTAGATAAATAATTCGTCACAGGGAACGGTGCTTGCATAATTGAATATGTGTAGTAGCGCTCTTTCTCATCAAATGCTTCTAAACGCTCTACGATCGCATCGCCATCAGGATTAGCTAAATGACGTACACGTCCGCCTTCAGTTACTTTACTGCTAGGAATATACGGTAACCAATCTGGAAGTGCATCAAAACCTCCAATTAATTGCCATACTTGTTCAGGTGAAGCTGAAATTTCAATAGATGTAATAGTATTTGCCATTTTCATTACTCTCCTTTTTATTTAACGTTAATTGGTAGTGGTGCATTAGCTGCAACTAATTTTTGTTCACGCATTTCTTCCCAGAATGCTGCCGGAATTACTGTTTTCAATGCAGCTTGGTCTTCTGCAATTCGTTCAGGTTTACTTGCACCAGGAATAACAGCTGCAACTGCTGGATTAGCCAATGCAAATTGTAAAGCAGCAGCTTTAATGCTGATTCCATGACGATCTGCAAGGTTTTTCATTTTATTAACTTTTGCAATGATTTCTGGTGACGCTTTTTGGTATTCAAAGTGAGTACCTCCAGCAAGAACACCTGAGCTATATGGTCCACCAACAACAATGTCCATATTATTTTTTACAGCCGCAGGCATTACGCGTTCTAACGCACGCTCGTGGTCTAATAATGAATAGCGACCAGCTAGTAAAGAAACATTTGGTTTTGCTTCTTCTAAGTCCAGCATAAGTTCAATTGATTCTACTTTATTTACTCCAAGGCCCCAGCCTTTAATTACACCTTCATCACGTAATTGAGTAAGTGCACGGAACGCTCCTGTTCGAGCAATTTCAAATTGTGAAATCCACTCATCTCCATAAAAATCTTGTGCTACGTCATGAATATAAACAAAATCTAAACGATCTGTTTTTAAACGTTTTAAACTATCTTCAATAGAACGAAGAGTTGCGTCCGCACTATAGTCGTTGATAATTTTATTTTTACGACCAAATTCGAAAAGTCCGCCTTTTTCACCTAAATCACGTGTAGATGGATCTTCCAATTCATCTGAAATAATTCGACCTACTTTTGTACTTAAGAAGTACTCATCACGATTTCTTTTCGATAATGCTTCACCAAGACGAATCTCCGCTAAACCAGATCCATAAAGTGGAGCTGTATCAAAGTAACGAACACCATTCTCCCAAGCAGCATCCACTGTTGCGATTGCTTCTTCTTCCGGAATATTACGGTACATATTACCTAGTGGTGCCGTACCAAAACCAAGTGTACCTTTTAATAAATCTTTCATTTAAAATCTCCTCCTAAAATGTATTTAAAAATGATGAATGAATGTAAATAATGTGAAAAGAATTGACCTAAAGGATTCGAGCAGTCAAAGCAGTATGCACTTGAAAGCACGACAGTTATTAAAAATAACGTAGATGCTTTTTAATACTGTATTTTTCAATTGCCCCTTACGCAAGCTATTATGATGTGTATTTGACATAATGAAAAGTACGTACTTTAAAGTGTTATAGGTACTAAAAAGTAACATATATACTTTTTGTTTTCATACTACTCATTTCCCTCTCACGTATGTAATTATGTCTTATCTACAACACAATAAAAAGTACGCACTTTAAAGTGTTATAGATACTAATAAGTAACAATTTTATGTTTCAACGTCTGTAGCTTCAAAATAAAATTATTAAAAATGATTTTATAAAAAAATCCTCCTATTCTTGCGGGGGTAACTGTAGAAATTATCAGTGGAACATAGAAAGTTGTTATTATTTCTTCATAAAAAAAGACCACAACGAGCCGAAATATGTTCGTTGTGGCCTTTTACCCTCTTTAAAATATTAAATTACATTTCGAACAAAAAGGAGCAGAATTTCTTCTTCTAATTTTCGCATTACATTTTGGACAATATACATATCGCTCTTCTATCTTTTCTCGTTCTATCATATGTAAGGATACTATTCTCATACTACACATAAATCCAATTAAAATAAGACTAACAATGAGTAGCATCACTCTCGCCTCCTACTAACTATTACCATAAAATAACAAAACCGATTCCCACATTGAGAATCAGTTTTATATCTACAATCCTAATTTCACCTTCGCTCCATCAGGAATTTCATCTGGCGTTACTTGTACTTTGTCATGTAAAAGCTTCCCTCTTGTAAGCACATGCCAGTACGACCCTTTTGGTAATTCATCTACTTCGTCAATTGTAACTTCTTTTTCCTTACCATTTTCATCATAAGCTTTCACTTTATATTCACGACCTCTATTTCCACCTAACTCTTTTCCATCTGTATCAATAATTGCATAATAATTCTCTATATCAAGAAAGGGATTCATTTGATCTAACAGCTTACTCCCATTTAATAAATATGCGGCTCCTGCCACAATAACAAGTAATGATCCAAAAATAAATCTTTTCATCTATATTCCGCCTTTCATTATGTTTTTCAAGAAGACCTTTCTAAGTATAGAGAGTGTTTCTTAATAAAAACTCGTACAGTTTCTTAACATTTTCTTAAACTAAAAGTGAAATATTAATTAAAAAGATTAAAACAGCGAAAAGTAACTCTTTACGCCATTGTTGACTTTTTTTATACCTTTAGTGTAAATTTACACTACAAGAAAAAAGGAGCTGTATGATGAATAAACAAGAATTTATTGAACTAGTTAATTCAAAATTAAAACTCATCCGTGTTGAAAATGATTTATCACAAGACAAAATGTCTGAAATTATTGGTTTATCGAAGAAAACATTAGTGGAAATTGAAAAAGGTAGACGCACGCTAACATGGTCAGGTGCAGTTTGTGTCGTAACACTCTTCGAACAGAGCGATACAGTCCAGATGACATTCGGGGATGATGTGAATGAAATTATAAAAACAATCGCTTTTGCACATTACAATACGAACTTCCCGAAGACTTTAGGAGGAAAAGTATGGTGGCGACAAATAAAAGAGTTAAACGGTTATCAAATACAGCAAAATATATTATCTCAACATTATCGAATTTTAGATAAAGAAGACCGCAGAATATGCCATTCATTCGAATTGGATGAAATTGAACAAAGATTTATGGAAATGGCAAAAACATCTCAATAAAATAAATTTCGGAGTGTAATTCAAATGAAGGAACAGACAAATATCACGATTTTAAATACGTTAATCATTAGCACCTTAGTATTAAATTTATTTATTTTCACATCGATAATGAGCTTTTTACCTTGGTATATTGAAGATGGATGGGGATATTTAGGATTATTATTTACATCCTTTATTTTCTTACTTTGCTTCTTTCAATCTTCGAAGCTTCATAAAGATGGAAAGTTAACTACGCTACAAAAGTTCATTCCACTTGCTTCTGCCGCACTTTCAATCTTTGTTCTTATCACTCCATCAAGTGATTTTATGACTATATTAGCTAATCTGATCAATACAATCATATTAACAATTTATATAACTGTATTTCAGACAAATCCTAATGTAAGTGATAAGAAGCTAGTACATTAAAAGGGAGAGTTATTCTACAAAATAACTCTCCCTTTTATACTACTCTCAATAAGTGTAAACCTTCATTCTATTTACTTACTCATCACCGTACTTCTTCTTTGCTTATACAAATAAGCACCACTCGCAACAACAAAAACAATTCCACCAAAATACACGCCATACTCTATTGCCATTGCTACAATCCTGTTAATGTGTTGTCCAAATAAAGAACCGAGCACAAAATAAACGAGTGTCCAAACAAATCCTGTCGTATAGGAATACAAAGCATACACCTTAAATGACATGTTATTCATTCCAACTAAATACGGTACAATATGTCTTACAACTGGTATGAAGTAACTTGTGACTAACGCATAATGGCCATACTTCTCTACCATTTGTTGAGATTTCAAAAGATATTTCGCCTTTTTCTTTTTCATTAGCTTATCAAGTACTTTCGCACCAAATATTTTCCCTAATATATAACCTAACGATAGCCCAGATACGACACCTAAATATGTTAATAAAAATGCTGGAATGACACTTAATATACCTAGTGAAGAGACAAAACCACCACTCATTACAATCATTTCGTCTGGAATTGGCATACCGATAATACCTAACCATAAACAGAAAAATAATGCCCAATAACCGTACTGCTCAATATAAGATAATAATTCATGTAATTCCATTATGCATACGCTCTCCTTAGTTCTTTTTTGCAACTAAAGACGTAGGCTGGCGGAAAATTGAGCCATACTTTTTCTAGTGTAATTTCAGGGAAGAAATGCTGTATAAATCCTTTTTTCACAAGTGAATATTGAAATGTAATGAATTCACCATTCTCATGTATCGCTTCCATCGCATTGTTTAAAATGCGCTTTGAAACTTCTTCTGGTAAAGAAGTGAAAGGCAACCCTGATAAAACGTAATCAATACATTCTATATTGAGCTCTTCCATATACTTCTTTATATTTTCAGCTGAACCGTGTACAACAATGACGTTCTGCTCATCTTTAAATTTTCTCTTTAGCTCTTTGCAAAACACTTCATTAATTTCAATAAGAAGAAATATTGTTTCCTTCTTTTTTCTCTTCATAATCTCTTTCGTAAAAACCCCTGTACCAGGCCCTAACTCTACAATACATTTCGCTTTATTAAAATCAATTACATCTACCATTTTCTTTGCTAATATTTTTGAACTTGGCGCAATTGCACCAGTATGTTTCGGATGTTTAATAAATTCATGTAAGAATGTTATGAGTTGCATATAAATCTCTCCTCATTCGTTCGATAGTTTTTAACTTGTGTCTAAGTATAACTATCGTTTCTTAACAAAAATTGAGGAAGTTTCTTAAGATTTTATTAAGATAAAGGGAAACTTTAATGAAAAATGACTCGAACATATGCGAATAAAACATCTCACTTATTTATCATAAAGAATAATGATCCTACTCAGATTTTGTATAGCACAGCTATTATTTTTATGTTAGAATCCTCTAAGATATTTGGAATTAGTATCAAAATCATTTTTGGAGGCTTTATGAATAATCAAAACGATAACAAATCAAATGCATTGTTTGCAGTTATACACATAGTGCTACCACTTTTATTACCCATTCTTCTCCCTACATTTGTAATAGTGGGAATGAAAAAATGGATGTCAGATGAAGTTCAATATCCAAGCATAATATCATTGCTCACATTATGCATTGGATTTTTTATAGTTGAAATCCTCTTCTCTCTTGTTTTGCATTTATGTAAATTATCTGAGGAAAAATTAAAGGAATTAGGTTTTTTAGGATTTACACTTTCGGCTGTTAGTACATTTCTAACTTTTTATGTAGGTTACTTTTGGCTAGCAAACCTTAACTTCACATCAGTTGAACTATCACCTCATGCCGTATTAGTTTTCGCAATAGCATGTACATTGCTATTGGAAAGTATCTTTAAAGTAATGGACATGTTTGATAATTCAAATGAAAATCAAGCTAACCTATAGATAAAAAAAGCATTCGACTAACATACTAGTCGAATGCTTTTTACTAAGATTAAACAACTCCCCTATTATTTCGCACTCACAATCTTATAATAAGAACGAACTGTTAAGAAGTAATATCCAATATAAATAGCGCCGTATACTCCAATACTAATTAGAAGTGGAATCATAATTTCAAATGGTAATATATTTGCTAATCCTTTTAGTGCAAATAAGCTGTGTAAAATACCGATTACTAACGGAATAGCGAAGATAAAGCTTACTTGTTTTGCGATAGCTTTCTTCATTTCTTGCTTCGTTACACCAACTTTATGAAGGACAACGTAACGATCGCGGTCAGCACTTGCTTCTGTAAGTTGCTTGAAGTAAATGATTGAGCCTGTCGCTAATAGGAATACTAATCCTAAGAATAGCCCGATGAACATCATTAATCCTGTTGTTTCAAGTCCCATTTGGAATCCTGTATAGAAATCGTTAAATGGTTTTAAAACTTCTGATTCACCAGCTGGCATAACGCTCGCTAATTTTGCTGTTAGCTCTTTACTATTTCGCTCACCTTTTACATCAATATTTTTTACAGTACGTGTTTCGTTTAATCGTTTCGCTTGCTCATATGTTTTATCCGGAACGATTACAAATAGTTCATTTAAGTTTGTAACACTTCTATTATTTACACCTTTAATTGTTAGCTCTTTCGATTCATTTCCAACAGGGAATACAGCTGTATTTCCTGTATAAAGAGGACCGAAATCAAGTTTTTCAATATATAAACTATCATATACGAAAGCTTCATTCGCACTTAAATTTACAGGTTCTACATCTAAATGTTTCGCAAGTGTATTAAAGCTTGATTGAGAAATAAGCTGGTACTGATTCGTAACATTATAGTGTGTGTTCAGAACTTGATCAGCTCTTTCACCTTTAAATGTTCCTTTCACAGGAATCATTTCAATTTCTGATTCATATGTCACTGGATGATTATTCTTCTCTCCAGAAAGTATTTCATTTACTTTTTTATCTAATACTTCATCTTTTTTCTCATAAGAATAACTATACGGCGCAGCCACTTTTGATTGCGTGAATGTATTGTAATACATCGTAACTGACGTACCAACCGCTGTTAATGTAACTGCACTTAAAATAGCAATCGTCGCAAGTGATTTCGCATTTCCCTTAATACGGTATAGTAACTGAGATGTCGTTACCATATTCATACCGTTATAAAACGCTGACTTATTATTTCTTGCACGTTTCAATACGAATACTGTGAAGAACATGAACAATAAATAAGTCCCTGCTACTGTCGCTAATAAAATGTATAATGCAACGACCATAAAGTCTGCATACATAACTGCCTTCATATACATTAACGCTAAGAAATAACCTGAACCGATTAAGAAAACTGAAATTAAAGCCATAATGACAGATCCTTTTGGCATTGCTTCTCCTTCACGTTCTGCGCGGAAAAGTTCAATTAACTTAAAGCGATAAATTAAACGATATCCTTGAAGTGATGTATATAAAATAATCACAAGGAAAATAATTGCTGTATCAATAATGGCAGCCATCGGTACTTCAAAATGAACGTTTAAGTTTAAGCCCATCATACTTACTAGTAGTTCAAGGAATAATTTTGAAAGGACACTACCAATCGCAATCCCGATTACTAATGACATTAATCCCATTAACATATTTTCATAAAAGAGCATTTTACCAATTTGTCTTTTACGAATACCTAATAAAGAATATAAGCCAACTTCTTTTTTACGTTTACGTGTAAAGAATCCGTTCGAATATATAATGAACACTGCTACGAAAATGATAAGCATCACACTGGAAACTTGGAACGCGCCGCTAATTTTTTTAGAAGCTTCTGCTGCTTTTTCCATTTGTGAATTATATTGCAGTGCTTTAAATGTAAAGTAAATTACAATACTAAAAATCATAGATGCAAAATATACAAAGTAGTCTTTAAAGTTCCGCTGTATGTTGCGGAGGGCAATGCTAGATAAGGTCATCAGTCATACCTCCAGAAATAGAAGACATTACATCCACGACTTGTTGGAAGAATTGTTTACGCGTTAATTCCCCGCGATGTAATTCTTTATATAATTCACCATCTTTAATGAAAATAACTCGTTTACAGTAACTTGCCGCAAATGCATCGTGCGTTACCATTAAAATTGTTGAGTTATCATATTCATTTAATGATTTCATACTTTCTAATAAATCTGTTGCTGATTTAGAATCGAGTGCTCCAGTTGGCTCGTCCCCAAAAATCATACTCGGATTTGTAACAATCGCACGCGATGCTGCACAACGCTGTTTCTGTCCACCAGATACTTGATATGGGAACTGACTTAAAATATGATCGATACCGAACTTTTTCGCAATTTCAAGAACACGTCGATCAATTTCATTTGCCTTTACTTTCGATAAAGCAAGAGGTAACGCAATATTCTCTTTCACTGTTAACGTATCTAATAAGTTATAATCTTGGAAAATGAAACCTAAATGATCGCGGCGGAATAACGCCAGCTTATCATCATTCATCTTCACGATATCTTTTCCATCAATTAAAATCTCACCGTTCGTCGCATTATCAATTGTAGAAAGAACATTTAATAGTGTCGTCTTACCAGAACCAGAAGGTCCCATAATTCCAACGAACTCGCCTTCTTTTACTTGTAAGTTAATACCTTTTAACGCTTCAAATTTATTTCCACCCGTGTCATATACTTTTTTAATATTTTTTGCTTCTAACACTGTTTTCATCTCGACATCCCTCATTTCTTCTATTCTCTATCTTCACTATATACATTCTCTACTCTTGCCACTATCGATGTTTCTTACACAAACATGACAGTTATGTAAGGCACATAAGTAAAGACATCAAAATTTAACCTACTGAATCAAAGTACTTTGTTACTATAACATTGGGATATCATACCATCCATTCATTCTCCTTACAGGAACATTACAATTTTGTAAGGTAAAAAATGTACCTACAAAGTTGTGCACGAAATGTCGGATGGAGCTATTTCGTTCCTGCTATTCTATGTACAGAGGAGGTCATAATATGGATTCACTTAAAAATATGAATGCTGCAATGCGGTATATCGAAGACAACCTTACGAATGAAATTGATTTTAAAGAAGTTGCGAGGCTAGCTCTCTGTTCTGAGTATCACTTTAAAAGAATGTTTTCGTTTTTAACAGGTATATCACTATCTGATTATATTCGCTGTAGACGTCTTACTCTCGCTGCCTTTGAACTAAAAAACAGCAATGTAAAAGTCATTGATGTCGCTATAAAATATGGATACAACTCACCAGATTCATTCGCTCGTGCATTTCAAAACTTGCACGGTATAACACCTTCAGAGGCCCGAAATAGTAGCCATTCTTTAAAGGCTTATTCACCAATGACCTTCCAACTATCCATTCAAGGAGGAAATGAAATGAACTATCGAATTGAAGAAAAAGACTCATTTCGAATTATAGGTATTACAAAACGAGTACCCATCGTTTTTAACGGTGTAAATGAAGAAATTGCTTCTATGTGGAAAAGTTTAAACCCAGAGTCTATTCAAACATTAAAGTCCCTTTCAAACATTGAACCTACTGGAATTATTAGTGCTTCTACTAATTTTTCTGAAGGAAGAATGGAGGAAAAAGGAGAACTTGATTACTATATTGGCGTAGCCACAACAAAGGATTGTCCAGAGCAGTTTAAACAACTCGAAGTTGCAGCTTCAACATGGGCTATATTCGAAGCTGTCGGCCCATTTCCTGATGCACTACAAAATGTATGGGGACGTATTTATTCTGAATGGTTCCCTTCTTCGAACTATGAACTAGCGGAAGGACCGGAGATATTGTGGAATGAAAGTAAAGAGATGTCCTCACCGAATTTCAGAAGCGAAATATGGGTACCTATTTTAAAAAAGTAATATAAGGGTCTAAACCTTTTCAAAATAAAGAAGCTGCTCTTCCTCTTTAAAGGAAAAGCAGCTTCTTATTTTATCCCGCTATTTGCGGGCATTAAACGTACGATTGGTGAGGGGTGATAATCAGTGGGGGATGCCCCCCCACTGATTAAAGTTTTACTTTATACTTCTTCTCGACTCGTTCTTATACAAGAAAATAGTAATAATCGTAAGCACTATAACAACTAAAAAAGTAAATGCTCTGTAGTTCGAGATCGCAGCCGTACCGATTAACAAAGCAGGTATAACAGCCACAATTAAGCCACCAAACATACCAACAAATGATCCTACACTTTGTTTTACTACTTGGGTTTCTGATACCCAATCATAATACCCAAATCGATTATTAATAAAAATCCCCCATACTGCCGAAAATAATGAATATGCTAGCGGTGTTATTACGATTAAAAGAGAACTCCAAACATCTAGTTTTAATCCTATTATCAGTAATACGGCACTAATAAGTGATGCAGGTATACTTAATGAAAGATTCATAAGCATTTTACTGTCATAAATCACCTTTGGCGCTATAGGCAATGACTTAATAATCCATACATTTTTTCCTTCTAAAGACAATGACACACATGTTGTACACGTCATCGAAATCGCTGCTGCAATAGCAAATGGCGCAATCTTTTGCAACAGGGGCTCAACTCCAGGATACGCTATTAATTGACTTGGCCCTACTACAACTATAGCCAGCGAGAAAGCTATCGCTATCACGACTCCCATTCCACTATTTATGACATACACCGTAGAAGAGAAGAAACGTTTCAGTTCTTTTTTATACAATGCGACCAATACACTTTCTTTTCTCATACTATTAATCTCATAATTTGAAAGCATATGATAAGTGGAAATCCCTGTGTTTATTTGCTTATATTTTAACGAAAGTATTTTTATAAAAAGATAATACCAAGTAACCGATATTCCAACGAATAGGATGAAAGCTACAATATCAGCATGAACAATTGCTTTTTGAAACATGTTAGCTAGTGGATACACTTTCGTTAATTGCTCCGAGACAATTGCACCAATTCCATTCCTATCAGTAAGGCTATATTGAGCATTTCCGTTTTTTAGCATAAAGAAGCCAAATGTAATAATTACTATAAAACTTAAAATCGTAGTTATTTTATTCGCATTTTTAAATTTAGAAGCGATTGCTGTAATCACCGCTCCAAAGATCGCTGCAATTGTTGTTGGAATTAAAGATGCTATAAACATACTGATGAACCACATAAAGTAAAAAGAAACTGATGGATTCCCATGTATGCCATACACAACTCCCATCGGTAGCATGATTATGATTGAAAAAATCGTATTCAGCAAGTATAAATACAAAAATCTACTTGCAATAACAGTACTTACACGAATCGGCAATGACATTAAAAAGTCGTAATCCTTAAAAGCAAAAATTTCTCCATTTGCCTTAAATATAGTGAAAAACAACGTTAATACACTACTAATAACTAGTGCATAAACGGGAATAATTTCACTCATTCCTAGTTTCACCAATCCATATGCCGAGGTTCCGCAATATAACATTAGCATGACACCAACTAGGGCAATAGATGCTGTCAGCAAAATCTTATTCTGCCTCTTTTTCTTATCTTTTTCGTATTTAAAAGTGTTTAAACCGAGCTGCGTTACCAAACGGATTTTCAAAAGCCCTAAACTATTAGTATTCATTAGCAAGCTCCTTCATAAAGAGCTCTTCCAATGAGCCTTCCTTTATTAAAGAATTCACTTCCCCTGAAAGTGCTAATTTCCCTCTATTAATCATCGCTATTTTATTACATAACTTCTCCGCCACATCTAAAACGTGCGTAGAAAAGAAAATCGCACTTCCCTTTTCACAAAGCTCTTTCATAATACCTTTCAATACTACGGCTGCCTTTGGATCAAGACCAACGAAAGGTTCATCTAAAACTAATAATTTCGGTTTATGTAAAACCGCCGATATAATCGCTACTTTTTGTTTCATACCGTGTGAATAAGAAGATATTAAGTCTCCTAAGTAAGGTGTAATCTCAAAGGCATCCCCATACTTCTGTATCTGTTCTTCCCGATCCTTCGCAGACACTTTAAACACATCCGCAACAAAATTCAAATATTGAATTCCTGTTAATTGCTCATATAAATCTGGATTATCAGGAATATACGCCATTACTTTTTTACATGCAATCGGATCCTTTTTTACTGAATGGCCATCAACAAAAATCTCCCCCTCTTCAAAATCTATAACTCCTACTAACGACTTAATTGTTGTACTTTTCCCCGCACCGTTATGACCGATAAATCCAAAGATGTCTCCTGCTTTAACAGTAATATTTAAATGATCTACCGCTTTCTTACCACCTTTGTATGTCTTACTAAAATTTATAATTTCTAACATGTGATTTCCCCCAAATCATCTTTTTGACTGAATTTTCAGACTCAAAAGATAGAATTTACTCAGCGAGCTTTTTCATTATCCTCACTGAGTATTTAAATCTCTTAACCCATAGAAACTATAAATATAAAATTTGACTCGTACAGTTCAATCGATTATTGCTCACAATTGCATTTCTTTTTTATAAATAGCATATGACTTTATCGTTGATATGAAGAGGCATATTAATATTATTCCAATCCCTATAAAAATATTAAATGGATCTGGAAGCAAAGCCCCGGCATATATACAAAGTGAACCTATTACAAATACCCTCGAAGCAAACCTGTGTGTTTTTCTCCAAACTACAGGGTTTTCTAACGTCCAGTCCATCCGGATTCCTACTAAACCATTTGGCTTCGTTTGTTGCATATAATTGCCGAGTACAAGAAACAACGTTCCAAGCCCGAAATTAAATGCAATGGAGGCCGATGCAATATAATTAGACGCTGCTAATAGCGCAAATATGTTACATCCAAATCCTATAAAAAGAATGGCATAATTAATTGCAGTAAGAACTTTAGCTTGCTGTGTAGACTTATCTTTCATGAATCCAAAAGCTAGCCATATCATATAAAGTACTACCATACTTCCTATTGAAAATGAACTAGCCTCTACTTTAGAAAAATATCCATCTACCATTCCTGCAGCATTATAATGACGTGGAATTTGTTCTGGTAAATACGGCCATACAATATACCATCCAATTGTAATCCCAATAATTAAACTCCATGGCAATACGTGTCTTTTCATCCTCTCTCCCCCATATTTTTTATTAGGCCCCTATTTCTTTCTTATAAGCAACATATGAATATCCCATCGTTAATCCTACTGCACCGATAATAATGCCAATGATTAGGAAAGCTTTCCACGCTACCGGAGCAAAAATACTTAAAATCATAATAACTCCTAATACAACAAACACCTTTCCGCTAAAACGGTGCGTTTTTCTCCACACTTCTTCGTTACTTAGCGTCCACGGTGTTTTTATACCTACAAAGTAATTTGGTTTACATTGTGGTAAATAATTGCCGATGACTATAAATAAAAGACCAACAAGAATATGCGGTGTACTATTCATTGGAATGTCATAACCTAATCCAGCCCCAATTCCAATGATACTTACTAAAAATAATAGGAATAATACGCTATAATTCATCACATTATATCCTTTAGAAAACTTCTCATAATTCCTATGCTTCGGATCTATCTTAGGCAATACAGTTAATAAGGCATATATAAAAACCATAATTGCTACATCAAAAATCATCATCCCCATTTTTGACATATGCCCATCTACCTCACCAGCGACATTCCAATGACTCGGAACCTCTCCGGGTAAATGCGGCCATGCGATGCACCATGCAATAATCGTTAAAGCGATTAACAATAACGGAAATATATGCTTTCTCATTTCCCTACATCCCCCTTATTCGTAAACGTAAACACCCAAGTCAATAAATCTTGAAAGACAGTTGTGTTTAAAGAGTACACAACGAATTGCCCTTTTTTTTCATCTTGAATAAGTTCAGCATTTTTAAGCGCACTTAAATGATGTGAAATACTTGGCTTTGTCATATTGAACTGTTCAGCAATTTCGCCAGCTGTTAAATCGCCTTCTTTTAATAAGTCTAAAATTTTTCGCCTTGTTGGATCTGCTAATGCTTTGAATGCTTGATTCAATGTCTTTCTTCCTTTCACTAATTAGACATTTAGATATTTATCTAAATATTAAATCGAAAACCGCCAATTGTCAATTATATCCATAGCCCTTTTTACTTTTTCCACTTTTGACCTATACTGTTTACTAGCTTATATTTCAACATAATGAAAAGACTTGAAACACATGATACACTATAGCTACAATTGTTTTTTTAGGAGGAATATACATATGTATAAAATTTTAATCGTTGAAGACGATCCAAATATTTCATCATTACTGCAATCTCACATTCAAAAATACGGTTACGACGCTGTTGTTACTGAAAACTTTGATGATATTATGGAATCGTTTAACGCAGTGAAACCACATCTTGTTTTACTTGATGTAAACTTACCGAAATTCGATGGTTTCTACTGGTGCCGTCAAATTCGTCATGAATCTACTTGTCCGATTATTTTCATTTCGGCACGTGCTGGTGAAATGGAACAAATTATGGCGATTGAAAGTGGCGCGGATGATTACATTACGAAACCGTTCCACTATGACGTTGTAATGGCGAAAATTAAAGGTCAATTACGCCGTATTTACGGTGATTATGCCCCAAATATTTCTGAACGTATCGTTGATGTAGAAGGACTAAAATTATTCCCGGAACGTCCAGAAATTCATTTTGGATCTGAGCAAGTTCTTTTAACGAAGAAAGAAGCTATTTTAGCAGAAATGCTATTATCTAAATTCCCTCGTACAGCAAGCCGTGAAGATTTATTAGCTGCCCTTTGGGATGATGAGAGCTTCGTTGAAGAAAATACATTAAACGTAAACATTACGCGTCTTCGTAAAAAGTTTAATGAGCTTGGTATTGAGAACTCTATTGAAACAGTACGTGGACTTGGGTATCGTTTTAACGCAACTTGGAGTGAATAAGCATGAAGCTATTTTTACGTGATCATTTTGCATTTTTTCTACTATATGTATTAAACTTCGGTATCATTTTCGTTCTTTATGATGCAGTAGATGGATTTCAAAATAATAAATTTTACTTCATCGTTTTAAGTTTATATTTATTCATTTGTTTCCTCGCTTATCGTTACGTTCGAAATCGTAGAATGTACCATAGATTAAGTGAGCAACCAGAGAAAATGGAAGATGCGTTTATTGAAAGAGCAACTGCTCCGATGCCTCACGGTGTAAATGAGCTCGTGCGCACGCAATATCGTCTATTCCAAAAAGAACTACAATCGTATGAAGTAAAACAACAAGAACATCAATTATTCATTAACCATTGGGTACATCAAATGAAGACACCTGTATCTGTTATGCAGCTTATGGTGCTCGAAATGGAAGATGAACATTTGATTCCGAAATTCAAAAAAGAATTAGAACGATTAAATCAAGGACTCGATATGGCTTTATACATGGCAAGGTTAAATAACTTCCATGAAGATTTCCATGTTGAGACGATTTCATTAAAGGATACGGTAACAAAAAATATTAACGGATTAAAAGAACTATTCATTCGAAACGGAGTCTTCCCTGTTTTAGAGGTTCATTCTGATTTAAAAGTTGCTTCTGATGCGAAATGGTTAAAGTTCATCATTTATCAGTTAATGACAAATGCAGTTCGTTACTCCGGTGAACGTGGAAAGAAAGTGTTCTTATCCGCTTACCGAAACGGAAAAGATATTATTTTAGAAGTTCGCGATGAAGGTGTTGGTATTCCGCAAGAAGATATTCGAAGAGTATTTGAACCGTTTTACACTGGGAAAAACGGTCGCGCATTCGGAGAATCTACTGGTATGGGACTTTATATTGTAAGTAAAATTTGTGATTATTTAGGTCACTCTGTCAAACTAGATTCTGAAGTTGGTAAAGGAACGACGATTAAAATCATCTTCCACAACGCTGCAAATAATCAAGCAGAAACTGAGGAGAAGGTGACCGAAGCATGATCGTAACATATGCTAGCAAAATGTATGAGAACTTACTCTCATACATTTTTTGCAATAAGACTACATATTTGCCTTCTAGCGGGAGGTACATATTATGACATTTTGGCAGTTTGCCTTTAAAAATGTAACACGTAATGCCAGAGCTTATTTTGCTTATTTCGTAAGCAGTTCCTTTTCCATTGCTGTTTTCTTTTCGTTTGCTGTTTATTTGTTTCATCCAAAATTACAAAATCCCACTATGATCTCTGAAATTTCAGGATTAATGATTTTTTCAGAAGTTGTTATTGTTTTGTTCTCGTTCTTTTTTCTACTCTATTCAATCGGATCGTTTTTAAAAGTTCGTAAAAAACAATTTGGTATTTTAACTATTTTAGGTATATCAAAAAAACAATTACACCGACTCGTTTTCACTGAAAATATGTTAATTGGTATTTTATCTATCTTTTTCGGTATGCAGTTTGGACTTGTCTTTTCGCAGCTTTTCTTATTAGTAACAGCGAAAATTACACATCTACCAGGGATATATTTATATCCCCCTACGAATGCTTTCATTTTAACAACGATTGTGTTTCTTGGTCTCTTTATCGCTGTATCTTCATTTACACCCATGCTAATTCGTACGAAAAAGACGGTAAACCTATTAAAAACTAATAGTGGGAAACAAAAGGAAAGAAAACCATCCATATTTATCTCTCTATTTGGTGTTATCTGTTTATTAGGTGGTTATATTTTAGCTGCAAACCCTAAATATTTCTTCTCAATAAACACGCAAGTAGGCGTTATCTATATGGTTTCAAGTGTTTTTGTGATTCCAACACTTGTTACAATTGGGACATATTTTTTCTTTTCTCAAATTAGTTTCTTACTTATTTATATTTTAAAGAAAAGAAGAAAGTTTTATATGAAACGAATTAATATGCTTTGGATTTCGGATTTAGTAAGTCGTATTCGAACGAATATCAATATGCTTTTTATTGTAGCGATGCTTTCTACAATTGCTTTCACAATGATTACGTTCCTATATGGATTCGGAAAGTTTACAAAGCTAGATGTTACGAGAAGTTCACCTTTTCCATTTTCTTATTTTTCATATGACGCAAACCCTTTTACTAACGAGCATCTAACTTGGCTTGAGCAGCAGTTACAAAAAGAAAATTTCTCTTATAAAAAGATCAAAGCTGATTTATATGAAACACCACTGAAAGAAGATGAAGGTATAACGACTTACAATGACATCTATGCAATGAAACAAAGTGACTATAATAAACTCGCAGCTGCCCTGCGAATGAAACAACTATTCATGAGCGATAACGAAGCATATGTCTTAAGCGATGGCGCTTATTTCACCTTATTCAGCCAATTTGAGCCAAGCTTCAATAGAAAATCCATTACACTTTCTAGCACAAATACGATATTACAAGTAAAGGGCTATGAACAAGCAGGGGCCATTCCCTCTAACTTTTCATATCAAACTTTAATTTTACCTGATGTTGTTGTAAACAACTTACCAAGTACAACAAAGCGTGTATCAGCGTACAATTATAACGTACAAAACTGGGAAAAGACGTATGAAATTGCTAATGATTTTATGAAAAAAATACAAAAAGATCGAGAGGCATTCCAATACGAAGGCCCCCTTATACGCTCCTATGAATCAGCAGACTCATTATATAGAATCACATCAGGAAGTGCTGCATACTTCCTAATCGGGACATTCTTAGGTGTCATTTTCTTTATTGGAGCAGGTAGCGTTCTTTATTTCAGAATGTATACGGATTTAACGAACGAACAAGAAAAATATGTAGCAATTTCAAAAATTGGTGTAACAGATGCAGAGATGAAAAAATCTGCAACCATTCAACTTAGCATTTTATTTTTCGTTCCGTACGTTATGGCGTCCATTCATACAATGTTTGCAACAAAAATGCTTCAAGATGTAATTGATTTATCACTATTCAAAGAAATTTCAGCCGTTCTTATTATTTTTGGCGTAGTTGAAGTCATTTTTTTCTTATTCATTCGCTCCCTTTACATGCAAAAGTTATCAGAGTATACGAATGGTTAAGTTTTATAAATACATTAGTACAGGAAAAGGGTATCTCTTATAGCCTTTTCCTCTTCACTCTATTAGGAGGTTTAGGTGAATGACATTTTGGCAGTTTGCCTTTAAAAACGTGACACGAAACGCCAGAGCTTATTTCGCCTATTTTGTAAGCAGTGCGTTCTCCATTGCAATCTTTTTCTCATTTGCAGTTTATTTATTTCATCCTAAACTGCATATGACAGACGTGAATTATTCTCTGAACATATTAATGACAATTTCAGAAGTTGTCATTGTGTTCTTTTCATTTTTCTTTTTACTGTATTCAATCGGGACGTTTTTAAAAGTACGAAAAAAACAGTTCGGGATTTTAACAGTACTTGGCATATCTCAAAAACAATTAAAACGACTCATATTTATAGAAAATATGTTAATTGGTGTTCTTTCTATATTTTTTGGCATTCAACTTGGAGTTGTCTTTTCACAGTTCTTTTTATTAGTTACCGCCAAAATTACACACGTACCTGGTTTATATTTATATGGGCCTACAAGTGCTATCGTTTTAACTATCATCATCTTTCTCGGGCTCTTCATTCTCGTATCATCTTTTACACCGATGCTCATTCGTACGAGAAAAGCCGTACGTCTTTTAAAAGAAGGAACACAACAAAAAGAAAGAAAAGCATCCGTACTCGTCTCTCTATTTGGTGCGGCATGTTTAATAACTGGATATGTATTAGAATCCAATCCATTATATTTTATGTCGTTAGGCGATATAATGGGGCTTGTATATGTCGTCTCTAGTATATTTGTCATTCCATCGCTTATTGCAGCTGGAACATACTTTTTCTTTTCACAAATTAGTTTTTTACTTATTCGTATTTTAAAAACGCGAAGAACGTTTTATATGAAACGAATTAATATGCTTTGGATCTCTGATCTAGCATCGCGCATTAGTACAAATATTAATATGCTCTTTATAGTAGCGATGCTATCGACGCTCGCTTTTACAATGATTACATTCTTATATGGATTCGGAAAGTTTACAAAGTTTGATGAAATTAGGGAAAATCCTTTCCCGTTTACGTATTTATCACATACTGAAAATACATTAGCTGATGAACATTTAAACTGGTTAGAGCAGAAATTTAATGAAGAGCACTTTACTTATACAAAATTTAAAACGGATATATATGAAGTATCTTCAGCTGAAGATAACACGCAGCTCTATTACGCAATTAAACAAAGTGACTATAATGTACTTGCTAAGGCTTTAAATTGGGAAACGCTCACGGTAAATAAGAATGAATCTTATATTCTTATGAAAGACTTAGATAATCAGGTTATTGGAACGCTTCATAATAAAGACAAGAAAAATACTCTTACACTTACTCAAAACAATTTACAACTACAAGTGAAAGAATATAAAGGTTATAACCCATTCCCAAATCGCTTAATATATCAATTGCTCATACTATCTGATGAAAATGTAGAAGCATTATCCACCGTTTCAAAACAAATGAGTGTATATAGCTTTAAAGTTTACGATTGGGAAAAAGCACATAACATCGGTTCGGCATTTACAACAAAAATCGCTAACGACAATGCTGCGATTCAAGCAGAGCACCCACCATTCCATGCCAGTGAAGCAAGTGACTCTCTATACAAAACAAAACAAAATGTCGCTTCATTCTTCTTAATCGGTACTTTCCTTGGTGTTATTTTCTTTATCGGTGCTGGTAGTGTTCTTTATTTCCGCATGTATACAGATTTAACAAATGAGCAAGAAAAGTATATAACGATTACGAAAATCGGCTTAACTGAAGCTGAAATGAAACGTTCAGCGACGATTCAGCTTGCTATTTTATTCTTCGTCCCTTACATTATGGCATCGATCCATACTATGTTTGCGACAAAGATGCTACAAGAAATATTACATCTCTCGTTCTTCGCTGAAATTACAGTCGTACTTATGGTTTTTGGAACAGTTGAAATTTTATTTTTCCTTTTAATTCGTTCCTTTTATATGCAAAAATTATCACAACACATTAAGTTTTAAAGGATAGAAAGGTGATTACTATGGAAGAAGTATTACACATAAAAAACGTCTCAAAAGTGTATGAGGGAAAGGTCCCTCATACCGCTTTAAAAAATATAAATTTACACGTAGATAAAGGTGAATTTGTCGCTATCATGGGGCCATCTGGTAGCGGTAAATCTACATTTTTAAACGTTATTTCTACAATTGATTCTCCTACTTCTGGTGATGTCGTTATTAACGGAAAAAAACCGCACACATTTCGTAGAGAGAAGTTAGCTATTTTCCGCCGCCAAGAGTTAGGGTTTGTTTTCCAAAACTTTAACCTACTAGATACACTAACAATCGGCGAAAATATCGTACTACCTTTAACGTTAGATAATGTTCCATTAAAAGAAATGGATGAAAAGCTTGATAACATTTCAAAAAAGCTTGGAATTGATCATATTTTGGACAAACGTATTTTTGAAGTTTCTGGAGGACAAGCACAGCGTACTGCAGTAGCGCGTGCCGTTATTCATCATCCGTCTCTTTTACTAGCTGATGAACCGACAGGTAACTTGGACTCAAAAGCAGCTATCGATGTAATGGAGTTATTTACGAAGTTAAACAAAGAAGAAGATGCAACGATTTTAATGGTTACGCACGATCCGTTTGCAGCAAGTTATTGTAACCGCGTCATTTTCATTAAAGATGGAGAACTTTACAATGAACTGCACCGCGGATTGTACCGTGAGAAATTTTATCAAGAAATATTAGATGTCCTAGCATTATTAGGAGGAAGACGTGGATGACATTTTGGCAATTTGCATTTAAAAATGTCTCGCGTAATTCGAAAGCATATTTCGCTTACTTTGTAAGTAGTGCGTTTTCTATCATGGTTTTCTTTTCCTTTACTGTATACGCGTATCATCCGCGGTTACAAATTATGAATAAATTACAGGAACAAGATCCGCTCATGAACTTGGCTGGCATGGCACAGTTTGTTATCGTTTTGTTCTCGTTCTTCTTTCTCTTATATTCTATCGGGACATTTTTAAATGTCCGGAAACAACAATTTGGCGTTTTAACTGTTCTCGGTATTTCACACAAACAATTAAAACGGCTTTTGTTTACTGAGAATATGATTATTGGAATACTAGCTATCTTTGCTGGTATTCAAGGTGGCCTTGTATTTTCTAACTTTTTCTTACTCGTTACTTCTAAATTAACAAATGCAAAAGGCCTCTATTTATATTGGCCAACAGAAGCAATTATCGTTACAACGGTAACGTTTATCATTTTATTTTTCATCGTTTCTACGTTTACACCGATGTTCATTCGTACTCGGAAAACAACTCGATTAATTAAAAATAATAAAAATGAAAAAGACGAAAAAAGGCCATCTATACTCATTTCATTGTTTGCCTTAATTTGTTTAGGGCTGTGCTATTATATCGCTGGTTATCCGCAAGGCTACATAACAGAAAAAAATGCACAAAATGGATCTGTATACCTTATCATGTTATCTATTTTACCGCTCGTAATAGTCGGAACATATTTATTCTTTTCACAGACGTTTCTCCTCTTTATCTTTATCTTAAAAAAGAGGAGAAAGTTTTATATGAAACAAATAAACATGTTATGGATTTCAGATTTAGCTAGCCGTACACGTAGTAATATTAATGTGCTCTTTATCGTTTCTATGTTGTCAGCACTTGCATTTACAATTATTACTGGGTTATTTGCTGCTAATAATAATACGAAAGCATCGATATTAGAACGATATCCTTTCCCCTTCACGTATACATCCAAAGGTGAAAATCAATTGGAACAAAAGCACATTGCTACAATTGAAACGGAGCTTACAAATGCTAATTTTCAATACAATCAGCATAAGTTTACAGTGTTACAAGATACCGCTTTAAAAGAAGACATTACTCTTGTGAAAATGAGTGACTATAACACACTTGCGAAACAGTTAAAGAGGCCAGAAATAACCCTTGATTCTACACAAGTTTATATTATTTCTCAGTACTCGCCAGAACTCTTAAATCTTGTATCAAATCCATTTGCAAAACAAAATACAATTACAATCGGATCTAATAAAAAGGAATTTCATATTAAAGGATTTATTAATAAAGGGATCGAACCATCCTTTCTTTTCCCACATATAATTGTTGTACAAGATTATGTATTTGATAATATGATTCCTCATATTGAAACGACCATAGTTTATAACTACTTCGTTGAAAACTGGGAAAATGCAATTGTTCCGACGAAAAATATGTTAAAACATATTAGAAATGATACGGATAGCTTCTATAAGGCATATAAAGATCCAGAATTGGCTCCTAACGCCCCATTTGATATTTATACAGCTGCTGATGATCTAAACTACAGTAAAGGAAATTCAATTGCTACTTTCTTTATTTGGACATTTCTCGGCTTTATTTTCTTTATCGGGGCAGCCAGTGTTTTATACTTCCGTATGTATAACGACTTAACGACTGAAAAACAAAAGTACATTACAATTACAAAACTCGGTTTAACAGAATCAGAAATGTTTCGTTCTGCAACGATTCAATTAGGAATTTTATTTTTCATTCCTTATATCGTTGCTGGTATTCATACAATATTTGCGATTCAGTTTTTACAAAGCATGTTTGCTTTTTCTTTATTAAAAGAATTAATCATTATACTTACGTTGTTCGGGATTTTCGAGATTATTTTCTTCTTCTTAATCCGCTCTCTTTACATCAATAAATTATCACAGCATATTAAAACATGAATAAAATGGCCTTGTGCAATACGCACAAGGCCATTTTCAATAGTTTTTAATAATTAGCAGCAATATCCACCATAGCCGCCGCCATATCCACCATAACCGCCGTAACCACAACCGCCGCCTCCGCCGAAGCAGCTAGCACCGATAATGATTAATAAAATAAACAATACGATTAGAAGCGCAAAGCCACCTCCGTGGCCATGTCTGCGGTGACAATCATCATGTTTGTGTTCACACTTTTCGCTCATTACTCTATTCCTCCTTTAGTATCATTCATAACAAGATCGTCTTGCTCTAAATGAGGGGATTCCATTTATATTATGTTTTCAGGGCAAATCGGAAGCTTGGCCTTCCTAAAAACGGGCTTGTTTCATGAAAAGAGCCCCAACACAAAAAGAGGATACCTTTAAATAGGCACCCCCTTCTTTTAAACAAACATATTAAGTAAAAGCGCAAAGCCGAATGCAATAAATGATAACAATGTCTCGAGTACCGTCCACGTTTTAAAAGTTTCTTTTACTGTCAAACCTAAATACTCTTTTACAAGCCAGAACCCTGCATCATTTACGTGAGAAAACATTAATGAACCTGCGCCCGTTGCAATAACAAGCAACTCCAAATTCACACCAGACATGTGCTGAATAACTGGTGAAACAATTCCTGCTGCTGTTGTTAATGCTACTGTAGCTGAACCTGTTGCAATTCGGATTAACCCCGCTACCATGAACGCTAAGACGATTGGTGATAATGAAATATGTTCTGCCATTTGAGCGATGGCTGTTCCAACACCACTTTCAATTAATATTTGCTTAAATCCACCACCTGCACCGATAATTAAAATAATTGAACCGACTGGTAATAAACTTTCATCTGTTAATTTTTTTATCATCTTTTTATTAATTCCTTGTTTTATGCCAAGCAAATAAAATGCTGCGAAACATGAAATTAGTAAAGCGATTACTGGGCTTCCAATAAAGATTAAAAATTCCGTCATTTCTTTCGGTAATGAAATATATGGTGCCACTACCGATAAAATCATTAAGACTACTGGTAATAAAATGATAAAGAATGAAACTTTACGACTTGGCAAATCATTAGATACTGTTGTAACACGAACAAGTTCTGGTTCATTTTCAGGTATAACTCGCTTATGTACCCACTTTGCAAATACAGGCCCTGCAATAATTGCTGTTGGTAATGCGATAATTAATGAATACAATAGTACCTTTCCTAAGTTTGCATTATAAATACCAATTGCTGTCATCGCACCTGGATGCGGAGGCACTAGCCCATGTACAATCGATAATCCCGCAATAACAGGTAACGCAATTAACAATATATTTTGCTTTGTTGTTTTTCGAATGGAAATAACGAGCGGTAATAAGATGACGATCCCTACTTCAAAAAACACTGGAATCCCGATTACAAATCCAGCAAATAACATCGCCCAAGGTAATTTTTTCACCCCGAAGAATCGAATGAAGAAATCTGCTACTTGCATGCCAGCCCCTGAATCAGACATCATTTTACCCAAAATCGTACCGAGAGCTAAAATACCGACTAAATGCCCTAGTACACTTCCAACACCAGTTTCATAGGCAGTAACAATTTTGGTCAAGTTCAATCCAGACATGATAGCTAAAAATAGGCTAGCAACCGTTAAACTAATAAACGCATGCCATTTCCACCACGATACTCCTAAAATAACAATCGCGATTGCAAGTAACGTGACGATTAATAAGTATATATCCATATCCCATTCCCCTTCGATATGAAAATTTTTTACAAAAAAAGAGGGAATTAGTCCCTCTTCACTTTTTACACATCATAATTAACTACATAATGCTGCATTTCCGTATTGTAGTAGCCTTCACTATATTCAATTACCTCGCCTACTTCATCGTAAGAATAACGCATACGTTTTAATAATGCTGTCTCTTCTTTTTCCCCTAACGCTTCCGCAACGAAACTAGGTGCAGCCCCAACAGCAAATTCATCTCTGAAATTTTCTAAATGTATACCTTGTTCCTCGACTAAATCGTAAAGCGATTGTAAATCAAAGTCCGCTAAGTCTGTACTTGCCATGCGCGCTGAAAAATAGTGCGTATAATGAATATACGGAGCATCATTTAAAGAGTATAGACGCTCGATTCTGAAACTCTCATTGCCAAATAAACGAAATGGCACTGTCCCTTCTTCATTATGGACTACTTCTGCCTTTAGCAATTTCTTTTGTACTTTATAGCCTTCTTCCACTAACACTTCTGTAAATTTTTTACCTTTTGAAAGTTTTGTCGCAGAAGTATTACGAATGACTTTCGTTCCTTTACCACTTTTCTTTTCTAAATATCCTTCTTGAGCTAGTTCTTTAATTGCGTTTCGTACTGTAATTTTACTCACTTTGAACTCTTCTTCTAATTGTGGTTCAGAAGGAATATTCGTATGAATGGCATATACACCATGTAATATTCGATCGCGAATAATATTTTTTATTTGCAAATATAATGGTCCTTTTTTCCTCGTTACGTTCACTATTACACCCACTACCTTTCTACATCACCTACTGATGCCGTCATTGCCCGAAGTATATCTTTCTCTGATGACATTGGCGTATCACCGACGATTGTATGTGCAAGCATTCCAGCTGCTGACGCAAATGAAACAGCTTTCTCTGGTGCAAACTCTTCTATCTCGCCATGAATAATCCCGCTCGTATAAGCATCTCCAGCACCTATTCTATCATATACAGAAAACGTAAGGGTTTTTGCAAAAGTGAACGCACCATCTTTACATATAAATCCGCGAAGCGAGTGTGTATTATCGCTATTAATAAAGCGATGTGTACCAGCAATTGTAGCGATATAATACGTTTCAGCTACTTTTGGAATAAGATCAACAAGTTGTGCTTCTCGCTCCGTTTCTTCGGTTTTCATTCCTAAAACAAACATCGCATCTTTTTCGTTCATCATAACGATATCAGCAAGAGCCAGCATTTCTTCATAATGCGGTTTCGCCTGCTCATATCCGTCTTCTCCCCACAGAGATGGACGATAATTGCAATCAAAAACGACAGTGCCTCCGTTTTCTTTAACTGCTTTCGCTAAAGATTTCATATGATGGCGCACAGTATCATTCATCGCAAGTGTAATCCCGCAAAAATGAACGATATCAATTTCCTTTGCGATTTCTTCAAATTGATACATTTCTTCACATGCCGTATTGAAGCTACTTTCTAATCGATTCGAATATGTAACTCGGCTTGCACGTGCTCCAAATCCATTTTCTAAAAAGTACATGCCGACATATTTACCGCCTCTTGAAACAAGCGAGGTTTGCACACCTAACTTTTGAATGTACGATAATGCCGCATCTCCAACCGAATTTTCCGGTAAAGTTGAAATAAGAAGCCCTTCATGCCCTAGATGAGAAAGCGCGGCTGCAACGTTCACACCTGTACCAGAAAATGAGTAATTTAATGTGCTAGCTTGCGACAACAACTCATATCCTGGCACTTGCAGGCGCATCATTACTTCACCGAATGCCGCGATTTTCTTACGCATATTGATCAACTAACTTCTTCACTACCGCTAATAATTCACGAACATCTTCTGTTTTCGTATTGCCAGTCTCTTTATCAATAATAGAAGAGTACACATGCGGGATAACTTGCTCTACGTTTGCCTCTAACGCAATACGTACAATTGTTTCGAAGTTTTCTTTATCAATTCCGCCTGTTGGCTCTAATGCAAACCCTTCTTCCGCACATGCTTTCGCAACCGCGCGATATTCTTCTTCATGAGCTAGACCTTTCATTGGGAAGTACTTCAATGAATTTCCGCCCATATCACGTACAAGTGCGATCGCTGTTTTAATTGGAACGATTGCTTTTTCTTCTCCAGCCGCACTAATTGGACCAGTAGAAATATTTACGTACCCTACTTTTCCTGTTGGCGATACTAAACTATTAATCCAGCTATCTTTTCCGCCAAGATTTGCACGTGTCGCTCCAACTGAAGGGAACACTTGGTTAATATGGCTACCAGGATAATGCTTCGCAATTTCAGCTACAACTGCCGCTTGGCGATTATCTCCTGCTCCTAGTCCGATTGATACAGCGTCATCAATTTCTTTTCCGTATGCCTTCATCGCTGTAACTGCTTCTTCTACTGTTGGGTAGTCTTTTGATAACACTCCTACTACTACATAACCTTCTGCTGCTTCAAAAATATCTTTCGCATTTTGGATATTGTTCGCTAATACATTTAATGCTACGCGGCCTTTATAAAAACGTTTTTGAATGTTTGTCATTTTAGTTTCCCCCTACAATTCCTCTCATTTTTTCTTCAATTACATGTATGTCATCACCTTGAAGTGGACGTGGATCAATATCAAAGAATCCCTGTCTTACTCCGTAATCACGTGTGTAAATGGCAATTTCCCCTTCGCGTAATGCATTTACAACGTCTTTTGCTGATTTATTTAACTCATTCTCGTTAATGTGAATACGTGCTCTAAAGATTGCTCTTCCTGCTTCATCTTGCACGATTGTTACATTTACACCATTTAATTCTTTTAGCGGTATAAGTACTTGTAACAATTCTTTTTCTTGCTGGCTCTTATCTTCTTTTACTCCGTACTCATCAAGTGCTTGAAGTAAGCCGAAAGTTGTTTCTTTCCCAACTTTCATACTTCTCCCGATGCAATGTAATTGCACTTTCAGCCACTCAATATATTTTCGTTTCCCACCAACAATACCAGAAGTAGGCCCTTCAATCGCCTTTGAACCACTATAAATGGCAAGGTCTGAATACTTCACATATTTTTGAATATCTTCTTCAGCTGCCGCATCGACGATAAGTGGGATGTTATTTCGCTGCGCTACTTCCCATGCTTCTTCAACAGAAATCATATTTTTTTGCACTGCGTGATGTGATTTCACATAAAGAATCGCTGCTGTATTTTCACCAATCGCATCTTCAATATGCTCTGCTTTCCCTTCATTTGCATAACCAACTTCAACTAGTTTTCCTCCACCTAAGTAAATCATCGTTTCAACAGGAGCACCGTATTGAACGTTATGACCTTTTAACATAATCACTTCGTTTTTCGCGATGACCTCTTGATGAAGTCTTTCACTTTTACGTCGATTTCCTTCTGTAACGATAGCAGCGATAGAAAGCGCAATTCCACTCGATGCTGAATTCACAACAACCGCTGCCTCTGAATCTAGAATTCTCGCAATATGGTCTCCTGCTTTATCTACTAAATCAGCAATTTCCACATAATTTTGTCCACCATGTTTCATTGCATCCATAACTGTATTTGCCGGAGCGGATACACCTAAAATACTCATTCTACCGCTCGCATTAATCACTCTTTTTAATCCGTACTTAGCATTCAATGAATGACCCATTGATTACAACCCCTTTCGTATCAATCCTTCTTTCAGCAATGCGCTGATCCCCTTCTGAATCAATTAACGTAACCTTCTCATCTTTCACCGTAAATAAAGTTAAATTTGCAATATCTCCTTCTTGAATACGGCCAAGCTCTGGTTTTTTCAGCCACTCTGCCGCATGTTTCGTCACCGCATCAATTACTTCTTCTAGCGGATAACCTAAGTAAAGGAATTTCGAAAGAACGTGAGCCATACTATACACTGGACCGTGTATACGATTCTTCCGGTAAATATCTGTACTAATTGTATTAAAGGCAATATCGTGATGCTTCGCTGCTTCTGCTACTTTAAAAGAAAAACTAGCATTACCGTGACCAACATCTAAATGTACGCCGCGATTCACTGCATCTAGTAACACAGGTAGCGGTTTGCCTTCTTCATCAAATAAATTATTTTCTTTCCCGTTTAAGTAATGTGTAATCACATCATCTTTTTCTAAAAGAGGTACAACTTCCTCTATGCGAGGAGGTGCTGAACCGATATGTACCATAATCGGTAATGATGTTTCACGAGATAAAGAACGCGCAACATGAAGCGGTTCAATTCCACTATCACAAACGACACTTTTACTCATTCTCGCCTTTAATCCGACGATTATATCTTTATACTTTTCTACTGCTTCTATTACTTTCTCTTTATCTATCCATTCCATATTGGATAATTCATCAATTCGTTTCAAACCGATGCGAGAAATATTTAAAAAGGCAAATAAATTCGTTTTCGCCTGCTCTCTACTTTTTACTAAATCTGCAATGCGATCAGCTCCGCAGCTACCCGCATCAACAATTGTCGTTACCCCTTGCTTAACGCCAATTTCATCCACCTCATCGCCATACGGATCAAACTCTGGAAAAGCATGAACGTGTAAATCAATCCAGCCACTCGATACGTAAGTACCAGAGTAATCAAGAACCTTTCCACCCTCGCCAGCACCAGCTTTCGTCACCTGTGCGATTTTATTATTTTCAACTACAATGTCAATCTCTTCCCCGTTCACACGTTTCACATTACGTAGTACGAATCGTTCTGTCATTGTACTTCCACCCTTTTCTATAAGAAGCCATAAGAATACGCTTACATTAAAGTTTTATTTTATATCTCTTTCACACGTTTAGCGTAACACAAAAAAAGGGAGAAGTAAATATAACGTTATAATGTTTAAATGTAAATAAAAAGATGCTGCTCCAAAACGGAACAACTTCTTTTTCTATTCCTGAACCGTCACAATAATCCCCTCCATATTATTCCCCGAAATTTCATACTGCTTATTCGCCGGCACATTCACTTTCATATCCCCCGAAACTTTATGATAAGAAACCGTATATTTCTTACCTTCCACATCGGTTGTGATTTCTTTTTTCTCTTTCAAGAAATCTAAGTATTCCTCTAATGTAATTTTCTTTTTTTGCATAATCGCACTATGAGGTAAGCCGACATAACGAATGTGCCACGGCTCATATTGAATGCCTGTAATATTGCTTTTATTTTTCGGATAACGTAAAACAAAGCCGTGCTTCCATACGTTCTCTTCAATCCATTTTCCTTCAGGCGCTTTTTCCATTTTCTTTTGAGTTGATCCAACGTCCAGTGATAACCCTAAATTATGCTCACTGTATCCTGCTGGGAGTGCATAATCAGATCCCATGTCTTTATATAATTTACTTTGCTCTTGAAAATCTCGATACCCGCTATTCATTAAGAAGTGTTGTACGCCATCTTTTCCAGCCGCATCGACAACGTTCAAAAACTTTTTTACAACATCCTTTGATAAACGAAGATTTCTATCAAATATTACGTAACCTCTTACTAATTCACTGCTGTGATTTACATTTATAATGTCAGACCTAATACTATCTTTTTTTACTGGGTAATCTTTATTAACTAATAATAGATCCCCTTTATAAATTTCTTCTTTTGTAATCTCTATCTTTTCCATATTTGCATTATTTATTGAACTATTTTCCCCACCGATTTTCACATCAATTTCTTTTTGAAATAACGGTGATATATATAAGCCTACACAGATTGTGCATGCGATAAAAAGAGAAATAAATACCCACTTTTTCATTTCTAGTTCCTCCTTAACGTAACTTACGTATAGAATAGAAAAAACTATTAAAATAAAAAGTGGGGTAAAGTTTAAATTTTTATTAAATTGTTAAATTCTCGTCTTTTGGCAATCGCACTTCAAATATTGTTCTAACTACATTACTTTCAGCCGAAATCTTCCCATCATGTTGTTCAACAATATTTTTCGCAATAAATAGCCCAAGGCCTGTACCACCTTGCTGCTCTGATCTTGCCTTATCACCTGTATAAAACATATCAAAAAGATACGGTAAATCTTCTTCTGGAATGCTATCTCCGTAATTAATAACTTGTACGACAACTTCTTCATTATCGATATACCCATTCAGATCAACAAATTGCCCATCATATCCGTATCGAACGGCATTTGTTAACAAGTTTTCAAATACTCTAGCTAACAATTTTCCATCACCGTTAATCGGTAAATGAGGATCAACATGCAATCTTGCTTCTAAATGATGTTTCTCTAATAGCGGATACAATTCCTCATCTAGCTGTATAAGCAACTCACTTATATCAATCGGCTTTTTATTTAGTTGTAACATGCCATAATTCATACGTGTAATTTCAAATAATTCATCAATTAAGCTTTCAAGCCTTTGCGATTTCGTAAAAGCAATCGTGGAAAAGTGTTTAATTTGTTCCTTCGTCAAATTCTCATCTTTAAGAATTAAATCTAAATATCCTAACACTGATGTTAACGGCGTTCTTAAATCGTGAGCTAAGTTAACAATAAGCTGATCCTTACTACTTTCCGCGAAGTCTCCTCGTTCCACTGCTTCCTTTAATTTCTCACTCGCTACATTAATTTCGCTTGCGATATATCCAAACTCATCATTTGATGAAATGCGCACTTGATTTGTAAAATCTCCGTTCGCCAAATGATGAATCCCGTTTGAAATCTCATCAAAATACTTTAAATACGGTCTAGTAAGGAAGAAGAAAAACATAATGGACAGAGGGATAAAAATAATTAAAAAGAAATTAACGTCCCCAATTTGTCTTACCACGGAACGAAATTGAGCTAAAGGATCTTCATAACGAACAACTAATTTATAATAAATCCTTAATCCTTCATAAATGAAATATGTTACGCCACCGGCTAATATCATACTTAACGCAAATAGCATAACCATCTTCGAGCGAAAACTTCTCATCTTTTTAGCCATTGAAAGTATACCCTACTCCCCACACTGTTTTTATTAACTTATTCTTTCTTTTATCTTCCCCAAGTTTTTTCCGCAACGTACGGATATGTACCATAACTGTATTTCCGCCTTCAAAATAATCATCTGCCCATACTTGCTGAAAGATATTTTCCACATTGTACACTTTCTTCGGATGGCTCGCTAATAAATATAAAATATCAAACTCTTTCGGTGTTAATTCAACTTGTTCTCCGTACACATTCACTGTTCTTCGCTCCGGATCAATAACGACTCCGCCTACCTCTAAAGCAGATTTATTCTCCGCTACTTTTGGCTGATTTAACGTAAGAAACCGGCGTAATTGTGCATTTACACGTGCAACTAATTCAATCGGTGTAAAAGGTTTCGTCATATAATCATCTGCACCTAATACAAGACCTGTCACCTTATCAAAATCAGACGTTTTCGCACTTAAGAAAATGATTGGCATATGGTGCTTCGCACGAATTTGGCGTGTCACTTCATAACCATCCATCTTCGGCATCATAATATCTAAAACCACTAAATCGATTGGCTGCGTTTCAATAATATGAATTGCCTCTTCTCCATCAGCTGCTTTCACGACGTGGTAATCTTCTTTTTCTAAATGTATCTCAATTAAATCAGCAATTTCTGCCTCATCATCAGCTATTAAAATTGAAATGCGCTTCATTTTACTCCCCCTTTTATACGCTAGATTGTAAACTAGTCTATCCAATTTGTACAATACGAAAAGGCTACTCGTTAAAGTAACCTTGGTAAATAAAATTATATCAGCGATTTTCCAAATATATCGACCACAACTTGAATTATATCGGCGATTTTTCAATTATATCGACTTACCGACAATTAACGACAAAATCCCTACCGCTCCAAAACAATACGCTGTTTCGTAATTTCCGCCAATCTCCCGCGATCCACCTCATACTCAGCATCAATGCTTTGCGGTACAATCACTTTCCCATCTTTAAGCATCACTTCCGGCGAAATAATATCCTTCTCCCAATGTCTACTAGAAGCAGATATATCGCCTGGAATCGTAAAGTTCGGTAACGAAGCGAGCGCAACATTTTGCGCTCGTGAAATCCCCATCTCTACCATACCACCGCACCAAACAGGGATATTATGCTCCATACAATAATTATGAATTTGAACCGATTCTGTTAATCCGCCCACTCGCCCTGGTTTAATGTTAACGATTTGGCAACTGCCAAGTGTAATCGCAACGCGCGCGTCTTCTAAACTATGGATGCTTTCGTCTAAGCAAATTGGCGTTTCAATTTTCTTTTGCAGTAGTGCATGATCAAGAAAATCGTAATCCGCTAGCGGTTGTTCAATCATCATCAGCCTGAATTCATCTAATCGTTTCAGTTTCTCTGCATCCGCTAATGTATACGCAGAATTCGCATCAGCCATTAACGGGATGTACGGAAACTCTTTACGAATTTCTTTTAATAACTCGTAGTCATGTTCTGGCTTTATTTTCACTTTAAAACGCTCGTATCCTTCTTCCGCGTACTTCTCGATTTGTTTTAACATAATCGGAATCGTATTAATTCCGATTACAACACCGACTTCAATTTCAGACTTAGTTCCGCCAAGTAATGTCGCTAGCGATTTCTTTTGACGCTTCGCATATAAATCCCAAACAGCCCCTTCAATTCCCGCCTTTGCCATTCGGTTTCTTTTTATATGTTGAAATAGACCCGGTACCTCATTCGGATGAGAAATTTCAGCCTTTAATAAATCAGGTAATAAAAAGTCTTGCAGTACATGCAGTGCTGTCTTCACCGTTTCTTCCGTATACCACGGTTCAGAAAAAGCAACGACTTCGCCAAATCCAATGTACCCGTCCGTATCTTCTAATTCAATGACGATACTCTCACGCTTTTCGTAAGTTCCGTAGCTCGCCGCAAACGGGATTACGAGTGGCATTTCCGTTATATAAAGTGTCGCTTTTTTTATCTCCACCTACATCTCCTCCACTAATTGTCTTAACTCTCGTCTTAACAATTTTTTCGAAGCATTTCGTGGTAATTCCTCTAAGAAGCATGCTTTCTTCGGCACTTTATATTTCGCTAATTTCTCCTCGCAAAAATGCAGAATTTCTTCTTCTGTTACCGCCCCGCTTTTTACAACAAAAGCAGCCGGTACTTGTCCCCATTTATCGTCAGTCATACCGACAACACCTGCTTCCGCTACCATCGGATGAGAAAGCAACACTTCTTCAATTTGAGCTGGATATATATTTTCTCCGCCTGAAATGATTAAATCACTGCGGCGATCTAATACGTATAAAAATCCTTCTTCGTCTAAATAACCGAGGTCACCAGTATGAAGCCAGCCATTTTGAATTGTCTCGCGCGTCGCATCTTCACGATTAAAATAGCCACCTGTTACGTTTGGTCCTTTTACTACGATTTCGCCTTCCGCATGTGGCGGCACTACGAAGCCATCTTTTTCAATACGGAGTTGGCACTGGAATAAAGGTTTTCCAGCTGATCCTACTTTCGTTAACATGTAATCTGCGGATAACGTACAAATTTGCGACGACGTTTCTGTCATTCCGTACGTTTGATACACAGGAATTCCTTTATCTACACACGTTTCTAATAACGGTTTCGGCGCTGGTCCCCCGCCAAGTAACATGCATCGTAAAGAAGATGGATATGTTCCTTCTCCAAGTCTCTCTAATAAATCTGTTAACATTTTAGAAACGACAGAAATAATCGTAACACCTCTAGTTTGAAGTGCTTCATGAATGAAATTAGCATCATATTTCGGAACGAGTAAAATGCGCATACCATACATAATATTTTTCATTAAAAGAGATAGTCCGCCAACATGGAACATCGGCATACAAGCTAACCAGCAATCATCATCACGAAGCCCTAAATTAAGCGAAGAACCGACCGCACTTGCCCAGTGATTGCCGTACGTTAAAATAACGCCTTTCGGTTTCCCTGTCGTCCCAGACGTATAAATAATTGTCATCGCTTCTTCTAAAGAGAATTCTTCTTGTATAGAGGCTTCTGCCTTTGGCCCATTCATCACTTCAGCGAATGAATAGACAGGAACACCCTTAGCCTCAAAATCTTGATCCGTCACTAAACAAACAACTTCAGCATCATCCATTTGCCAAAGTAGCTCTTCTCTTGAAAGACGCGTATTTAAAAGTACAGCTACTGCCCCTACGTAAGATAGGGCGTGAATCACTGTAATCATCTCCATACCATTTTTCATCAGAACAGCCACCTTTTGCGCCTTCTTCACTCCTACATGCGAAAGATGTTCACAAACAGATACTACTTTTTCATGCAGCTGCACGAAAGTAACCTTCTCCTCTTCAATTTCAATTGCAGTACGATCAGGTGTTAAAAATGCACGTTGCATTAACCAATTAGGCATCGTCTCCATCATTCATTCTCCTTTCATGAAAGAAAGAGACTTGATATGACATCAAGTCTCTTAGTTGTTTTGTTTCCGGTTTGATCTCATCTAGCTGCAGCGGCTAGAACAGTCGGTCGTTTCACGCCTTCCTACGAGGCAAAAAGCGCCTCTATGTCAGGAGTTCCAACGCCCTCTTGTTCTAAGCGAGCCGCTTCCGCTTTTGGTTTGATCACGGGAAACGAGGGAATTGACCGAAGTCCGGACTGCGTTTTTCTTTGAACGCGTCGCGACCTTCTTTTGCTTCGTCAGTTGTGTAGTACAATAACGTTGCGTCTCCAGCTAGTTGTTGAATACCAGCTAGACCGTCTGTGTCTGCGTTGAATGCAGCTTTTAGGAAACGAAGTGCCATTGGGCTGTTTGCTAAGATTTCTTGTGCCCATTGTACTGTTTCTGCTTCAAGCTCTTCTAATGGTACTACTGTATTTACTAAGCCCATGTCAAGCGCTTCCTGTGCATTGTATTGACGACATAGGTACCAAATTTCGCGAGCTTTCTTGTGACCTACCATACGAGCTAAGTAACCAGCTCCGTATCCACCGTCAAAGCTTCCTACTTTAGGACCTGTTTGTCCGAATACAGCGTTGTCTGCAGCGATTGTTAAGTCACATACGATATGAAGTACGTGTCCTCCACCGATTGCATAACCTGCTACCATTGCGATAACTGGTTTAGGAATTGCGCGAATTAGACGTTGTAAGTCTAATACGTTAAGACGTGGAATTTGGTCGTCACCTACATATCCGCCATGACCGCGAACTTTTTGGTCGCCGCCAGAACAGAATGCACGTCCACCTTCACCTGTTAAAATGATAACGCCAACATTTGCATCATCACGAGCGTGTGCAAAAGCATTGATTAACTCCATTACCGTTTTTGGACGGAATGCGTTATGTACTTCAGGGCGGTTAATCGAAATCTTTGCGATACCATTGTATGTTGAATAAATAATATCTTCGTAATTGCCTTCTGTTACCCATTCAATAGCCATTACTATTACCTCCTTGTATATTTCTGATCTCCTCTATAAGTTTGGCTTCCTTCTTAGATGAAAAAAGCATCACTGCATAGTTTTTAGAAATCCCTTTACTATTGTATCAAACTTTTCCGGTTGTTCCACATGAATTGCATGGCCAGCACCATCAATTTTGACAAATTTCGCGTCAGAGACGCATTTTTCAATGTTTTTTAATATACGAAAGAACTTTTCATCATGCTCCCCGTTCATTAAAAGAACAGGAATTTTTAAGTTTGGCAGCTCGTTCCACCATGAAGGCTGAGCCCCTGTTCCCATACCGCGCAAACTATTTGCAAGCCCTTTTGGATTGTTAGCAAGTCGTTCTTTTCGCACTGCTTCTTGTACGTTTTGTGTTAAACTTTTTTGCGTTTCAAAAAGCGGAATATTTCCCCACATCGATACAAAGCTTTCAATGCCTTCTCGCTCAATTTTATTAGCAAGTCGCTCATCTTTTTCACAACGTTCTTTTCTATCCTCTTCACTTTCAAGCCCAGCTGTACAATTTTCTAATAAAAGAGAACGTACATATTCTGGATATAAGCATGCCATCGTAATCGCAAGTCTACCTCCCATTGAATAGCCAAGTATATGTGCTTTTTCAATATGAAGATAATCCAGTAGTTCCTTCATTTGCAGTGCCACATTTTGAATATCATAATGTGGCACATCTGCAGGACTTTCCGTTTTTCCGTGTCCAACAATGTCCACTAGAATGACTTGAAACTGCTCGCCCCAAGAAGGAACGAAAGAACGCCACGTTTCCATGCTTCCCGTAAAACCATGAAGAAGTAGAAGTGGTTCCCCGCTTCCGACTACTTCATATTCATACGATACACCTTGCAGCGTTACGTTCATTTTGATTCACCTTGTAAAGATGTAGTGATAACTTCCATTGTTTTCGCCCATAATTCACGATGTAATTTCAAGTTTTCATCACGATTCGTACAAATTTCCACAACGTGTAAACCTTTCGCCCTCGTTCCAGTTTGTACTTCTTCTCGGAATTGCTCCCAACCATTTACACGGCTAAATGAACCGCCGTACATTTTGACAACATGCTCGTAATCAAGCCCAATTGGTGTTCCAAATAAAGATTCGAAATGTTCCTTTTTCTCATATTGTGGTAAGAATGAGAAAATACCGCCACCATCATTATTTACAACGACAATCGTTATATTTAACTCATGTAATTTTGCGGCTAATAACCCGTTTAAATCATGATAAAATGATAAATCACCAATTACTAATACGAGTGGATCACAAATAATACTCGCTCCTAAAGCAGTCGAAATGATGCCATCAATACCATTTACACCGCGGTTTGCCATCACTTGAATATTTTTATCCGATGTGAAGAAAAATGAATCTGTATCGCGAATTGGCATACTATTACTCGCAAATAACGTTGCGCCTTCTGGTAATACACGAACAATATCCGTAATGACTTTTCCTTCAAATGCAGTTTCATATGTTTCCATTTCACGAAGCGCTTCCTTCGTTTTTTCGTTTATATGTTTCCACATTCCGAACCAATCATTCTTTTTCATAACTGGCATTTTTTCTATTAGTGCACTGCAAAATGCAATATCACTTGCTTGGACAACTTCTGTCGCAACAAGAGCTGGGTCTCTCCATTCCCCAGATTCATCAACAACGATATGAACGGCTTTCGTTTGTTTTTTGATGAACTGCGTTAATGATTTAGAAACAGGCATTCCACCAAAGCGTATTAAAACTCGCGGCTTCCACGTTTCCTTTAACAATTCATTTCGTAAAAATGTATCGTAACAATCTATAACCATCGTTTTATCATGATTACCACTACGAATGTTAGAAAGCGGATCTGCTAAAATTGGATATCCTGTTTTCTCAGCTACTTTCGTAACAACTTTTGCGATTTCTGGATGACTGTCGTCTCCACAAATAATAAGCCCCTTTTCCATGTTTGAAAGGCGCCCTACAAGAGAATTTACATATTCACTCGGCATCGTCACATTTCCTTGCTGAACTACTCTTGTATATTCACCACGCCCTTTATCCCATAAACTTTCTAATGAGAAATCCGGGATAAGCGGCTCACGAACTGGAAAATTAAGATGAACAGGTCCTTGCGGCGCTAAACAGGCACTTGCTATCGTACGCTGCGTCGTCATGCGAGCGTAATGATACATCGCTTCACTTGCTTCTGGAAGTGCCATCTCTGTAAATTGCTTCACAAAAGTACCATATAAATCAAACTGATTCATCGCCTGTGGTGCACCTATATCTCTTAATTCATGCGGTCTATCTGCTGTTAAGACGATAAGCGGCACTCTTGAATGAAAAGCTTCACATACAGCTGGATAATAGTTCGCCGCTGCCGTTCCTGACGTACATAATAGTGCAACAGGTCGTTTTTTTGCTTTTGCAATACCAAGCGCAAAAAATCCTGCTGATCTTTCGTCTACATGTAAATATGTTTTCATTCCTTCATGTTGTTCCATTAGTAAGGCAATCGGCGTTGACCGTGAGCCAGGACTAATGACAACATCACATACATTTAGACGCGTCAGTTCATCCACGAACGCGCCTAAATAATATGATAATGCTTCTATATGATTGTTCATTTCATTAATTCCTCCAAAGCACCAAGCATCGGTCTAAACTTCAAACTTGTTTCTTCATATTCAAGCTGCGCTACTGAATCAATTACGATACCGCAGCCGGCAAATAAGGATGCTTTCTCGCCATTTAATAATCCGCAGCGAAGTGCAACCGCAAATTCACCATTTCCTTCATCATCTATAAAGCCAATTGGTGCACCATACAATCCTCTATCCAAAAGCTCTACATCACGGATTAATTTCAATGCCTCATGACGAGGTGTACCACCAAGAGCTGGCGTTGGATGCAATTCTTCTATCATCGCTAAAAGACTTGTATCACCTTTCGCTTCTACTGGTGTATATAAATGGATTAAGTTTTTCGTTGTTAATAAGCCTGGGCTCTCCGGAATATTAACAGATTCACAATGCTCGCTTAGTACACCTCGAATCATATTAACTACATAACCGTGTTCAGCCAAATTCTTTTCATCATGAAGAAGCGTCTCACCATTTTGTTTACTTTCTTCTATAGAATTACCATGACCAATTGAACCCGCAAGGCACATCGATGTAAACTTCTCGCCTTCTTTTCGAATCAATCGCTCAGGTGTCGCCCCTAAGAAGCATGCTCCTTTATAATCAAAAGAAAATACGTAACAATCCGGTTGCCCAATGCGAAGCGCTTCTAAAACAAGAGCGGAATCAATATGCTGATCCATCGTCAATTTTAGCTCTCTTGCTAATACAACCTTCTGCACGTTCCCTTGCTTCATTTCATCCTGCACTTTTCCAATCGCATTCATCCAGCCCTTCGGATCAACTTCTACTTTCGAAGTAGTTGTTAGTTTGGCTCCTTCTAGTGCACATTTACTCTCTTGTAAAATTCTTTCTTCTAAAGAAATAATTTCGTTAGAAAGAGTTTCTGCACAATCTTCAGCTGAAACGAACTTATTAATGGTTAACCACGCTTTTTCATTTTTTACAGTTAATAAAAATGCTGGTAGTGAAAATGTGGTATCCTCAAATTCTTTCCAAAGATCTGTTTTTTCTTTTTCTTGGTCAAATGAAAATCCACCAAATAAAAGAGGGCCTGTTCCAAATTCGTATCCTTCTCTTTGTACAAATGCTTTCTCTTTTACTTTATCCCACTCGTCACCAGCAGTTTGAAAGCGTTTGTGAGAAGAGTTTGCTATAGTGAAAACAGAGCCAATTCCAGCAAATATTACATGCTGAGCTGGGTCTGCAAAATAACATCTATTTTCGAATGCAATCCTTTTTCCTGCTGCATAAAACAGAAGTGGATCCATCCATTCTATTTGTTTTACAAAACTAACTAATATTTTTTCATCAGTCGCACGCTTAATGGCTGCAACAAAAACTTCTTGTAAGCCTTTTCGTTTCGTTTGAATCACAATTGTCTCCCCCCTATGGGCGAAAAATAGTCATAATTACGCTTGATTTTAAGATACACCTCAAACGAAAGGCCTGTCAACGTTTAGCATTTCTGAGAAATTCACCTTCTCTTCCTAGAAAATAAACGTTGACACTAAATGATGCTTTTTCTACACTTAATTGTGTACAATATGTGACCTAAGGAGGATTCAACATGGAAATGAACGTCGAAACGAATTCCTCTCCTACGGCGCCAAAGCCAAGTAAACAAACAGGCTGGCGCATTTGGTGGAGTTTATTACGTCCCCATACATTAACAGCAGCTTTCGTTCCTGTTTTCATCGGAACAGCGTATGCGATGCAGGTCGGAGGTATAAATCAAATACATCTCCCTCTTTTCCTTATAATGCTTCTTGCTTGTCTTCTCATTCAAGCAGCAACAAACATGTTTAATGAATACTTTGATTATAAAAGAGGGCTCGATCACGAAGGTTCAGTTGGTATCGGCGGCGCTATCGTTCGCGATGGCATTCAGCCTAAAACAGTACTTAACTTAGCATTTGGATTTTTCGGCATCGCAATACTATTAGGTGTTTATATTTGTATGAATTCTAGCTGGTGGCTTGCTGCAATCGGTCTTGTTTGTATGGCCGTTGCTTACCTTTATACAGGTGGCCCACTTCCAATTGCATATACACCATTTGGAGAATTAACAGCCGGATTATTTATGGGTGTCATTATTATTGGGATTTCATTCTTTATTCAAACTGGAACTGTAACATCCGAAGTCATTTTACTATCTATTCCAAGCTCCATTTTAATTGGTGCGATTTTACTAGCTAATAACATTCGTGACTTGGATGGAGATAAAGAAAACGGTCGTAAAACGTTAGCAATTCTCGTTGGACGCGAAAGAGCCGTTGGTGTACTTGCCTCTATGTTCATCGTATCCTACATTTGGACAATCGCTTTAATCATCGTTAACATCGTATCACCATGGATGCTTATCGTATTTTTAAGTGCACCGAAAGCATTTAAAGCGACGAAAGGCTTTATCGGCAAAAGCATTCCAATGGAAATGGTACCTGCGATGATTTCAACAGCAAAAACAAATACAATTTTCGGTTTCCTAATGGGAATCGGATTATTGCTTGGATATTTCCTATAGAAAGGAGCTGCTTACGCAGCTCCTTTTTTTATATACCAACTTCTAAGCTGAAATTCATCTCATAATTCCCACCTCCAACGCTCATACTATGTAAAGAAACTGAATTGTAGGAAGGTGGACGACTATGTTAACTCCACAACAAATAAATCAATTTAAATCTATTTTAGAAAAACAACAGCAAGAAGTTGAACAAACAATACAAACTCATGAGAATACAGATCGTGCTTCTGAACGTGATTCAGTGGGAGAATTGTCTAGCTATGACAACCATCCAGGTGATATGGCTACAGAATTGTACGAACGTGAGAAAGATTTCGGGCTCATCGAATTTTGGCATAAACAACTAGAAGATACGAAACATGCCCTGCAAAAAATTGAGGCTGGTACGTACGGTATTTGCGAAGTGTCTGGTGAGGAAATTCCGCTTGAAAGATTAGAAGCAATGCCGACTGCTACAACGTGTATACAGCACACTACAAATAAATTGGATATGAACACGCGACCAGTTGAAGAAGAGGTGTTGGCTCCTTCGTTTCATAAGCACGACGAAGATCATTCTGTAGAGTACGATGCTGAAGATGCATGGCAAGACGTCGCAAATTACGGTACGTCTGAAACTCCATCTGATTTAGAAAGACAAGATTCCAAAAACTATAATGGCATGTACGTAAATAGTGAAGAGAATGTAGGCTTCGTTGAGGATTTTGAAAACTTTATTGGTACGGATATGTATGGCAAAAACCCACAAGTTTTCGCTACAGAGGAACATGAAGAATATGAGCAAATGCTTGATGACTTTGAAGAACGTACTTTTAAAGGTGAATTATCTTCAAATGAATCTAGTTCCAAAGAATAAAAAAAGCATTCCGAAATTCGGAATGCTTTTTATCGCTAGCTAATTAGTTTTTTGTAACGTTAGCTGCTTGTGGTCCGCGGTTGCCTTCAACGATTTCGAAAGAAACTTCTTGACCTTCTTCTAAAGTTTTGAATCCTTCGCCTTGAATAGCTGAGAAATGTACGAATACGTCTTCTCCGCCTTCAACTTCGATGAAACCGAAACCTTTTTCGCCGTTAAACCATTTAACTTTACCTGTTTGCATGTCATGTACCTCCTAAATAAAAATGAAACTATGAATCCACATGAAAAGGTGGATATAAAGGACATGAATGTATAACAAGCTTACAGCCTTTAATTCAACGTGCTTTATTTCCGTACCACATTATGTAGCTCAATAGTGACTTCACTATATCACGCTCAATCCAAAACGTCAAATGAGAACACTTTCATTCCGGCGTTTTTTATAATCCTAGTATAATCATAAATTCCTATTCTATTTTACTTTTATTTGAAAATTAACAAAACTATAGTTTTCTAATCTCTTTAAATTCTGTACAATATGATTATCTATTACATTGAGGTGAAAAAAATGAAGGCACATGAAATCGAATATAAATTATATGGCGATGATATGCAGTTCGTTGAAATTGAATTGGACCCAGAAGAAAGCGTTATTGCTGAAGCTGGCGCAATGATGATGATGGAAGATCATATTGAAATGGAGACAATCTTCGGCGATGGTTCAGGACCATCTGGCGGCTTATTTGGGAAATTAATGGGCGCTGGTAAACGTCTCGTTACAGGTGAAAGCATGTTTATGACCGTATTTACAAATACAGGTCATGGCAAACGCCACGTATCATTCGCCGCTCCGTATCCAGGAAAAATTATTCCTGTTGATTTAACAGAGTATCAAGGAAAAGTCGTTTGTCAAAAAGACGCCTTTCTTTGTGCCGCAAAAGGTGTTTCTATCGGAATCGAGTTTACAAAGAAAATTGGAACTGGTTTCTTCGGTGGTGAAGGTTTCATCATGCAGAAACTTGAAGGTGACGGACTTGCTTTCATGCACGCAGGTGGAACAGTATATAAACGTGAATTAAAACCTGGTGAAAAACTTCGCATTGATACAGGTTGTCTCGTTGCAATGACAAAAGACGTTAACTATGATGTTGAATTCGTTGGAAAAGTAAAAACAGCTCTATTTGGCGGTGAAGGTTTATTCTTCGCAACATTAGAAGGTCCTGGAACTGTTTGGATTCAGTCTTTAACACTTAGTCGCTTAGCAGCACGCCTTACAAGCCCAGCAGCTCAAAGCAGCGGTGAAGGCAGCGTTTTAGGCGGACTTGGTCGCCTTTTAGATGGGAAAGAATAAATAGAGTCCTTCTGGGGCTATAGCCATCAACTTAAGAAAATGAAAACACCCTTTCATAGTACTGCATGAAAGGGTGTTTTCATTTACGTCTACAAACAACAACACGTTGGTTGAGGAGTTACGCATACTAGGTGAAGAATTCCGAAATGAATTTTCCGAATCATCAGTCCATGAGGTTAGATAATATGTCCAGACATAATGCTGTCCTCGTTTTTTCTCCATTTTAGTTCACCCCTCATTATTTAGATAAAATCTGCCTTAAACTAACGGGACAGGGTAGTTTAATAAGGTAATATTTGGATCAAGATAGATATAAGTAGAAAAATTAATAAGGTTTACTTCAGTAAAATAAGGTATATTATATTTGTTGAATAGATTCTCTTTAAAGACAAGAAAAGTAGGTGAACAAAGTGGGAAAATATCAATTGGATTACAAAAGTCAGGTAGCTGTGGCAAAGTTTCATGAAAAACAGACGCCTGCCAAATTTGATAAAAAGCAACAACTTGAAAAATTGCGTGCGGAGTATTTGAAAAAGAAGCAAAAACAAACTGATAAATAACATGTTACATTTTTTCTAATTTTCTGTATATCGTGCAAACAAACACAAGAAAATAGGCAAGTTATTCATCGTTCAAATATATACAGGCTATTTTTTCAAACCTCTTACTTAATGAACTAAAAAAGTCGATTCCTTGAGACGGAAATCGGCTTTTTTTAGTTAGGTGGACTATACAAACCATTTTTAACCATATAACATTCCATCGCTTCATTAAGCCATAACTCTTCTTCCTCTGTATAAGGAGAGGGCATCATCTTATTATATTGTCCTTCTATATCATCTACTTCTTCACTTAAAGCATACATCGTTTCTTCTCCGACATACTTAAGGGTTGCCTTCATATGCTGATCGACAAGCGTTTGTACTTCTGGATCATCAACATGTTTTCCAAATAGCCTTTTTACTTCTTTTGATAAGCGTACAAACTCTTTATCTAGCGCTACCATCTCTTCTTCAGGCTTATTATATAATCCATCAACCAGTTCCTTCGGTATATATTCTTCCAGCCATAAGCGTTGTTCGTTTTCTTTTTGGATACTATTAATTAAGCTCATTAATATGTTACTATCTACCTCTTCATCTTCCTTAAGGCATACCATTGTTCGTTCAATCGCCTTTATCGCAACTTCAAGTTGTTTTTTCTTTTCTTCAAAAGCTACCCTTTGATTTTGTAATGTTTCTTTTAAGCTTATATTCAAACTTTTCACATTGAGCATGACACGAATTTCTTCTAAACTATATCCTAATACTTTAAGACTCACTATTTTTTGGAGCGCTAATATATCTTTATCTTTATATACACGGTGTCCTGAACTTATATTTTTTTCAGGTTTAAGCAATCCAATTTCATCGTAATATTGTAGTGTCCGTATTGATGTGCCTGTTCTCTTTGAAAACTCACCAATTGAATAGCCTTCCTTTTTGCTCATCCTACACTCCTCCTAACAATATGTTTACAAAAATCATACTCCCTCACGTAACTGTAGGTTCAAGCCTTTTTTCAAAAAGAATGAATCAAGTTCCTCACTGCATATATTGAACTATACCTTTTCTTAAGGAGGGCTTTCTTGATGCGTACTCCTTTATCCTTTGATAAAGATACTGCCATATTATTAGCATCTTGCTGCGATCTAACGTATGAACAATATAAACAAAATGGGATTTTTGAAATACCTGATGGATTCCAATATGTACAAGGCTTTCAAGGGAAAGCGATTCAAACGATGGAATGGTTTGGGTTCATATTAGAATCTGAAGATACGATTATTGTAGCTTTTAGGGGCACACAAACAGATACAGACTGGATTATCGATTCACTCGTCAACCAAAGGCCATACCCATATGCTTTAAACAGTGGAAATGTCCATAACGGCTTCCTTTCTATTTATGAATCTTGCCGAGATTCTATTATGGATATGCTCGTATCATTGCCAGCCCATAAGAAACTTCTTGCAACAGGTCATAGCTTAGGAGGGGCACTCGCTACATTACACATACTAGATGCACGTATAAATACTGCCTTCTCACAGTATGGTCTTTATACATTTGCCTCTCCAAAAGTTGGAGATATTGCCTTTCGAAATTATTATAAACTGCAAGTAGCTAGTAGCTTTCGTTTCGTCAACTTATTTGATGTCGTTCCACTTCTCCCTCCCCGAAACATAAATTTTAATGATCGTGATTGGGAATATGCACACGTTCATCACAACATGACATTTACGAAAAATACAAAATCCATTATAAATAATCATTCCATTACAACATACAAAACATGTCTGACTTCTCATTTTTAAACAGTAAACAATTGGAAATTAAATATTTTTATACTATAATAATCTATGAAATGACTTTCGGATGAGGGGACCTTACATGCTAAAATTTTTCTTTGCAATTTTTCTGATAATAATTTTTTCGTTTACAGGTTTCTTTACATTTTCATACTTTGCGACAGGGGAATATGGTGGAACAGGTATAATATATACGTTCATGCCTTACCTTTCTTAAGCAAAATAAGTAAAACGAGCTTAATCTCATTAAGCTCGTTTTATTTTTCTACTCAAGCGTATCCCCGTTTTAAAAGTGAATAAATAAAAGCCCCTTCAAAAGGGGCTTTTATCTAAAACAGTTTAACAGTATTACCAATTCCCCAAATTTCATTACTGTACTGCAAAATTGTTCGATCACTCGCAAAATGCCCAGATTGTGCAATGTTCAAAATCGACATTTCCAGCCATTTTCGCCTATTTTCATAGGCCCTTCCGACAGCTTCTTGTCTTTCAGCATATGGGCTAAAATCTCGAAGAACGAAGTATTCATCGTTTTGAATAACGAGAGAATCATAAATCGCTTCAAATTCAGCTCCCGACTGTGCAAAGAAACCACTCGTTAACTGATCTACTACTTTTTTAATGTGCATATTATGGTGATAATAATCACTTGCACGATATCCACCATTTTGATAGTAATGAAGAACCTCATCTGCCGTTAAGCCAAAAATGAAGCAGGCATCATCACCGACCCGGTCTTTTATTTCAATATTAGCTCCATCTAACGTTCCGAGTGTGATTGCACCATTCATCATGAATTTCATGTTACCTGTTCCCGAAGCTTCTTTACTCGCAGTTGAAATTTGTTCACTTACATCTGCCGCCGGGAATATATCTTCAGCTAAAGAAACTCGGTAGTTTTCTAGAAAAATAACTTTCATAAACTGACTTACGTACGGATCGTTATTTACTTTTCTTGCAAGCTCATTTATTAATTTAATAATTTTCTTCGCGTAATAATAGCCAGGTGATGCTTTCGCTCCAAAAATAAAAGTACGCGGGTAAAATGAAAAACTAGTATCCTCTTTTAAACGGTTATATAAGTATAAAATATGAAGAACATTTAATAATTGTCGTTTATAGGCATGTAGTCTTTTCACTTGCACATCAAAAATAGAATTTGGATCAACCGTGATCCCCATTTTATTATGAATGCGCTCCGCTAAAATAATTTTACGCTCTTGTTTTACCCCTGCAAGCTTTTCTTGAAAACTAGTATCATGTATGAAGTTTTGCAGTGCTTGCAGCTTAATTGGCTCTTTCTTCCACTCTTCACCAATTGCTTCCGAAATAAGATTCGTCAGCTGCGGATTCGCCTTCATTAGCCAGCGCCTATGAGCAATTCCATTCGTTTTATTATTAAACTTATCTGGATAAAATTCATAGAACAATCGCATTTCACGCTGCTTTAAAATTTCTGTGTGGATTTTCGCCACACCGTTAACGCTATGGCTACCAACAATCGCTAAATGAGCCATTTTCACAAGGTCATGCGCAATAATGGCCATGTCCTCAATGCGCTTCCAATCGTACGAATAACGGTCCCAAAGCTCATGACAGAAACGTTCATTAATTTCTTCAATAATCATATAAATTCTCGGTAATAACGGTTTAAAAATGTGAATTGGCCATTTCTCAAGTGCTTCTGATAACGTCGTATGATTCGTATAGGAAATCGTCTGCGTTGTTATGTGCCAAGCTTCTTCCCATGTCAATTTTTCTTCGTCTAATAAAATACGCATAAGTTCTGGAATTGCTAGAACCGGATGTGTATCGTTTATATGAATCGCGATTTTTTCATGTAACTGACGAAGACTACCGTGTCTCTCCCTATGCATACGAACGATATTTTGCAAACTTGCTGATACGAGGAAATACTGTTGTTTTAAACGAAGTATTTTCCCCTCATCATGCGTATCATCTGGATATAAAAACTCCGATACAGCCTCTGTTTCACGCTTATATTTCAAAATATCTTTACAATTTTGTGGGAAAGGAACTGGCTCCGCATTCCAAAGTCTAAGCGTATTTACAGTACTTGTTTCATACCCTACAACTGGTACGTCGTATGGTACTGCCATAATAACTTCTGCATTTGTATGCCTGAACTCTAAACGCCCATCAATTTCTAGCGGTTCAACGCTTCCGAAATAACTTACTTCTACAGCTTGATCATACCTTCTTACTTCCCAAACATTTTCATGAAGAAGCCACTGTTCTGGAAACTCTACTTGATAGCCATCAACAATTTTTTGATCAAACAGGCCATGCTTATAACGAATACCACAGCCATGTCCTGGTAAGTTTAAAGAAGCAAGCGAGTCGAGGAAACAGGCTGCTAATCGTCCAAGTCCACCATTTCCAAGTCCTGCATCAGCTTCAACCTCTTCTAACTCGTGCAAAGAAATTCCAAGTTCAGAAAGCCCCTTTTCACATACATCCCTGATACCTAAGTTTAATATGTTACTTCCAAGCAAACGCCCAAGTAAAAATTCAATGGATAAGTAATACATTTGCTTTTGGTCTCCAGACCGATAACTTTCATTCGTTGCAATCCATTGACTATTCATATACTCACGTACCATATGACCGAGGGTATTATACTGATCACGAGTTGTAGAATCTTTGAAACTTTTCCCATACATCGTTTCTAATTTTTCTAGAAAAGCGGATTTGAAGCTTTCAACATGAGTAAACATTTATTCACCACCTCAATGTTATTCCATGAGACTTTTATACAATTTCTTGTACGCAAGAGCCGATTTCCCCCAACTATAATCTTCAGTCATCGCTTGCTTTACAAGCCTATCCCATACCGGTTTATCTTGATAAAACTCAATTGCACGGAGAACTGTATGTAACATGTCATGTGCATTAAAGTTCGTAAAGCTAAAGCCATTTCCAATTCCAGTTTCTTCATCGTAAGAATGTACAGTATCATTTAATCCACCTGTTTCTCTTACAATTGGAATCGTGCCATATGCTAGTGCAATAAGTTGTCCAAGGCCACACGGTTCAAACAGCGATGGCATTAAAAACAAATCGCTTCCCGCATATACTTGGTGCGCTAACTCTTCATTAAATCCGATATATACTTTTACCTTTTCTGGATACTCGTATGCCATCCATTCAAAGAACTGCTCGTATTCAGAATCTCCTGACCCTAAAATAATACATTGTACATCTTCTTCCATTATTTCACGGAATACAGTACGTACTAGATCAAGCCCCTTTTGCTTCGTTAATCGTGTTACCATCGAAATAACTGGCGTATCTTCTTTTTCTGGCAACCCAAAATAACGCTGCAATGCACGTTTATTTTCATTCTTTCCATCTAATGACTCTGCACTATACTGAGCAGTAATATACGAATCTGTTTCTGGATTATATACGCTCGTATCAATTCCATTTACAATGCCACTAAGCTTATCGTTATTCTTTCGTAACAATCCATCTAACTTCTCACCGAAAAACTCATATTGAATCTCTTCTTTATATGTCGGGCTAACCGCTGTAATTTGGTCAGATGCGATAATACCGCCTTTCATAAAGTTCACGTTTCCATAAAACTCAAGCTGTTCACTATGAAAATATTCATGACCAAGCTCCAGTAAGTCGTACATCACTTCAGCAGGAAATACACCTTGGAACTGCAAGTTATGAATCGTATATACCGTTTTAATATGCTCATATAACGGGTTTTCTTGATACTTTTCACGAAGCAAGAAATTAACCATAGCTGTGTGCCAATCATGGCTATGAAGAACATCTACTTCGAAATCAAGATGCGGAATACACTCTAAAACTGCTTTTGAAAAATAAGAAAAACGCTCCCCATCATCATAATGACCATATAGAGAATCTCTCTTAAAATAATATTCATTATCTATTAAGTAATACGTAATCCCATCCTGCTCACCTTTTAAAATCCCACAATATTGGTTTCTCCATCCAAGAGGAACGTTAATTACTTTATGAAGCGTGCATCCTTCTCTTAGCTCTTTCGGGATAAGACTGTAGTTCGGAAGTATAATGCGAACATTTACTCCTAATTTTTTTAATTCTTTTGGGAGCGCTCCTGCTACATCAGCTAGACCTCCGGATTTAATAAACGGTACACATTCTGATACTGCAAATAAAATATTCACCTGTTGTTCCACTGCACGAAAAGCGTATACATCATAAATCGCTCTTCTTACAGCTTCCTCCCTTCGAGTTTTCATGTAGAGTAAAACCATAATTAGTGGGGGTTTTCTAAATCCCCCACTAATTATGTACCTGCTATTTACGAATAACTATTGATTGTACTATTTTGTACACTACCTTTTTCTACAACATATGGCTCATCAGCACTTCCTTTTAACACTACGCCATCGCCAAGTTTCACATCTTTATCAATAATAACACCGTCTATTATACAATTATCTCCAATTTGGCTCTTTTGCATAATAATACTATTACGAACAATTGAACCTTTTCCAATTTTAACCGAACGGGAGACAACACTATTTTCCACTTCACCTTCAATAATACTGCCGTTTGCAATCATCGTATTTTTCACGACTGCACCCTTCATATAACGAGTTGGTGGCTCATCTTTTACTTTCGTAAAGATTGGTGCTTCTTTCTTAAATAATTGCTTCCAAATAGAAGGTTGCAAAATTTCTAAGCTATGTTTATAGTAACTTTCAATCGAATCAATAATAGCTACATATCCTGTATGCTCATACGTAGCAATATGCAGTGATTTCCCGCTCTTTTCTCTCACTACATCAAATAAACTGTATTGCTCCACATCTTTATATGTCTCAAATAAATCTAGCAATAATTGTTTCTTTAACACATATGTTTGAAGCGAAACCCCTTCATGACAAACTTCCGTAATATCTGCAGACATATGTATATGTCGCTCTAGCACCGCTTGAAAATTTAACGCTGTTACAAGATGGCTATTCGTAATAACAACATACTCTTCTCTGCTTCTTAGAAAATAATCAATATGTCTTCTAAAATGTGCAAAAGATCCAAATTCGTCATGATCGCATTGGCAGTTCGGTGGGAATAAAAACAGGCCATCACGCTTTCTATCTAAATCCCACTGTTTTCCTGAACCGACATGATCCATTAAAGAACGATTTTTATGACTTGTAAAAACCGCCACGCTATGAATATTAGAATTCACCATATTTGAAAGCATGAAATCAATGAGGCGGTAACGGCCTCCAAACGGTAACGCCGCTAATGAACGATGCCCTGTTACTTTCTTTAAGGAAGGAAAACTTCCCGTTGCATTAATAATTCCTAACATTTTTTCTCCCATTCATTTCATCCCCCTTTTCTATTTTCCTTCAGCAATTAGTACTACATCGTCAACATTTTTTTCTGGGCGAATTATTGTCCCATCTTCAATAACCATTTCTGAGCCAACAATCGCTCTTTCAATCACAACGTTTTTACCAATCTTTGCCCCAGGCATAACGACAGAATCGATTACCATACTACCTTCTTCTACCGTTACTCCTTGGAATAAAACAGAATGCTTCACGTCCCCTTCAATGACGCACCCTTCATTAATAAGTGATTCTTCTACTTTTGCCTGCTGCGCAATATATTGAGGCGGCTCGTTTGGATTCACAGAACAAATGCGCCAATTACGGTCATTTAAATTCAACGATGTTTCATCGCGAAGTAAATCCATATTCGCTTCCCATAAGCTTTTCACCGTTCCGACATCTTTCCAATATCCTTCAAACGGATACGCCATCAGCTTCTTCCCTTCATCTAATAAAAGCGGAAGTACATCTTTTCCGAAATCATTACTAGATTCAGGATTTCTTGCATCCATCTCTAAATATTCTTTTAAAATGGCCCAGTTAAAAATATAAATTCCCATTGATGCAAGATTACTTCTTGGAAATTGCGGTTTTTCTTCAAATTCAACAACTTCCATCTCTTCATTTGTATTCATAATGCCAAAACGACTCGCTTCATCCCATGGCACTTCAATAACAGAAATTGAAACATCTGCTTCTTTCTCAATATGGTAATCTAGCATTTTGCTGTAATCCATTTTATAAATATGATCGCCTGATAAAATAAGGACATATTCTGGTTCATACTGGCTTAAATAGTTTAAGTTTTGATAAATAGCACTTGCCGTACCTGTATACCACTTCACACCTGAAGACTCCGCATAAGGTGGTAACACTGTGACTCCGCCGTTTACGCGGTCTAAATCCCAAGCGCTTCCGATTCCAATATAATTATGCAGTTCTAGCGGTTGATATTGCGTTAAAATCCCCACCGTTTCAATACCAGAGTTTGCACAGTTACTTAACGTAAAATCAATAATGCGATATTTACCACCAAATGGAACAGCTGGCTTAGCTAAATTTTTTGTTAATGCACTTAAACGACTACCTTTTCCCCCTGCTAGTAACATTGCTACGCACTTTTGTTTTTGAGCCATCTTGTTTTTTGCTCCCCTTTCTCGTCTTCACTGGTCGTAAAATGGATACGCCAAATGGTGGAATTGTAATTTCTACATGTGCCGCTTGATTATGATACGGTTCTAGAACCGCCTTGAGACGTTTCTTATTCACTTGCCCCGATCCGCCATATTGCTCAGCATCACTGTTTAAAATTTCGTTATAATACTCGAAATCGGGTACACCTACTTTATAGTTTTCATATGTAGCTTTCGTAAAATTACATACAACAACTAACGCATCTTCTTGCTTATCCCCTTGGCGAATAAACGAGAAAATACTTTGCTCATTATTATTAGCATCAATCCACTGAAACCCTTCAGGTGAATGGTCAAGCTGCCAAAGTGGTTTGGAGCGCTTATACAATGCTATGAGCTCTTTAAAGTAATCATGCATATTACGATGCATTTCAAAATCATGTAAATTCCAATCTAAATCTTCAAGATCTTTCCACTCATCAAATTGGCCAAATTCTCCACCCATAAAGAGTAATTTCTTACCTGGATGAGTAAATAAATATCCATATAATAAACGGAGTTGGGCGAACTTATCCCAGTACTCTCCCGGCATTTTATTTAATAACGACTTTTTCCCGTGAACGACTTCATCATGAGAAAGTGGCAATATGAAGTTTTCAGAGTGAGCATATAGTAAAGAGAATGTCATTTTCTCATGAATGTATTTCCGGTACTCCGGTGCACATTCCATATATTTCAGCACGTCATTCATCCAACCCATATTCCATTTATAATTGAATCCAAGTCCACCCTCGTATGTTGGAGCTGTTACAAGCGGCCAAGCTGTTGAATCTTCTGCTGTCATAAGAAACTCTTCATCTTCTGCAAACACAGCTTCATTTAACTCCCGTAAGAAGGAAACAGCGTGTTCATTGCTTTGCTCTTTTCCTTCTTTATTCCAGTACAGCATATTCGCAACTGCATCTACCCTGAAACCATCAATATGGAAATACCTCATCCAAAATAATGCATTTGAAATTAAGAAATTACGTACTTCTCTCTTCCCTAAATCAAAATTAACAGTTCCCCATACCAGGTTTTCTTGTACATCTATATCTTTATATTCATAAGTCGGTGTCCCATCAAACAAATATAAACCGTGAGCATCTTTACAAAAATGCCCCGGCACCCAATCTAAAATGACACCGATTCCATATTTATGACATTCATCGACAAAATACATCAAATCATGTGGCGTGCCGAATCTACTTGTCGCTGCATAATATCCTGTTCCTTGATATCCCCAAGAACGATCATATGGATGCTCAACAAGCGGCATAATTTCAATATGTGTAAATTGATGTTCCACCACATACGGAATGAGCTCCTCGGCCATTTCTCTGTAAGAATACAGAGCGCCATCTTCTTTCTTTTTCCAAGAACCGAAATGTAATTCATAAACTGTCATCGCTTCTTTATAAATCGATTTTTTCTTTCTCTTACGAATCCAGTTTTTATCATTCCATTCATATCCCTCTATATCAAAAACTACAGATGCCGTATTTGGTCTTACTTCTGCATATACTGCGTAAGGATCTGCTTTTAAAATAACGGCACCGTCCATCGTTTCAATCGCATACTTGTATATCTCATTCTCTGCAATATGCGGTACAAACAAGGACCAAATCCCCTCTTCTGTCACTTGTAGCATCTTATGTTGCTCATAATCCCATTCATTAAAATCTCCAACAACACTCATTGCTTTCGCATGAGGAGCCCATACTGTAAATCGTACACCTCGCATCCCATCTTCCGTCACAATATGTGCCCCAAAGATGTTATAACTGTCATAGTACTTTTCTGTATGAAACTCATCTCGTTTCACTTCTTCACAATTTATTACATCCAATATGTTCACCTCACTAAGATGACAGAATTTTTTTACTCTTTATCATTTCTGCGAAAAACTGAAATATCCTTGTTATTTTTTAAAAAATATACGTATTTTTCTTAATTTCGGCTTAAAATATTCACATTTACCATATAAAATATCGAATTTTGACGAATATTCATTGCAAACGCTTCATTTTCCTTACTATTTCTCGACCTTCATTGTTGCTCAATATTTATTTTATTGGTTTCTCCCTGTTTTTCACGCTATTTTCCACATAAATTACAACCAAAATAATCTGTCATAAAATAATGTTTCTCAACATTTTTTGTCACAAAGTTTCTTGAAATGTAAAATTCATAAGCATATACTTGTTCTCAATAAAGAACATTGAACTTTCGTAAATATAATTCATACTAGAATACTATGTTTACTTTGCGAAGGTTTAATAAAAAATCAAACTAGGGGGCTTTCTTATGTCATTAAAACAAAAAGTAGGAATGGGAGTTGTCACCGCTTCCCTTGGATTATCACTTACATTCGGTGGTGTATTCGCTTATTTCAGTGATTCCGAAACATCGAGTAATTCATTTCAAGCTGGTACGTTAGACCTTTCTATTAACCCAAGTGTAATCGTTAGCGTGCAAGATTTAAAACCAGGTGATTTTATTGAAAGAAATTTCAAGCTTGAAAACAAAGGAACATTGGATATTGCAAAAGTAGCACTTGAAACATCCTATGAAGTTACAGATGCAAAACAAAATAATGATGGTGAAGATTTAGGCGATCACATCATCGTCAAATTTTTAGTGAATGATGGAAAGCCATCTAATCCAAACGATGATCATGAAATTTTGTGGGAAACAAAACTATCAGAATTAAAAACTATGAAACCTGAGGATGTAGCTACTTCTCTAGAACGTCATAACTTAATAGATGGTATTAAATCTGGTGAAACGGATTACTTACACGTGCTCTTCTCCTTTGAAGATAACGACCAAGAGCAAAATAAATTCCAGGGTGATTCCTTACAGCTAAACTGGACATTCCATGCAGAGCAAACAGAAGGCGTGGAGAAATAATTATTAAAATACAAATTATCGGAGGCCTATAAATGAAAAAGAAAAATCGTTTTGTTACCGGAATTGTAACGGCTGGCGTTCTATTTTCAACTGCCCTTCCGTTTAATGTACTTGCTGAAAACCCTATTAACAAAATTGACTCGTCAAACGCTCAGTCTTTACTATCAAAACTTTCTAAAGAACAGCGTCAGGCATTACAAACGTTAGATGCCAATCCTGGTTTTACTATTTCGCCAGATATTAATACGAGTAGTTCTGAGCCAGTAAATATCATTGTAGAATTTCAAACTGCACCAGTAAAAATTAATGAATTGAAACAAAAAGAAAAAGGATTGCAGGCTGCTCCTGAAAATATAAAAGCACGTATTGATCAAGAGCATGAAGAATTCCAAGAAGGATTAAAACGCCTTCACCAATTCAGCCCATCAGTAAAATCAGGGAATTTCCAGTCTGTACAAATTAAACGTTCTTATAAACATGCTATAAATGGGGTTGCTCTAACGTTACCTGCAAATACAGTGGAAGAATTGTTACGAATTGGCGTTGTAAAACGTATTTGGAAAGATTACGAAGTGAAATTAAATTTACCAAAACAAGCGGAGCAAAAAGCACCTCAAAAACTAACAGATAGCATTCCGCAAATCGGGGTAGATAAGTTACCTAGCGAAGGTATTACAGGCAAAGGCATTAAAGTTGGAGTATTAGATACAGGTATTGATTACAATCACCCTGACTTAAAAGACGTGTATAAAGGCTATCGCGCAAAATCGGGTGAAGATTCTAGTAAGATAGACCCAAATTCCGTAAAAGGTTGGGACTTTATTAATAACGATGCAGATCCGATGGAAACAACTTATACAGAGTGGCAACAATCTGATGCTCCTGAATTTGATGATCGTGGTTCTTCCTTCTACACTGCACATGGTACTCACGTAGCAGGTATCGTTTCTGCTCAAAAGAAAAATAAATCAGATTCAGCAGTAAAAGGTGTTGCACCTGACATTGAACTTTATAACTATCGTGTACTCGGTCCGTACGGAAGTGGAGCTACTTCAGGTATTATCGCTGCAATTGATAAATCTATTTCTGACGGTATGAACGTTATTAACTTATCGTTAGGTGATGATAGTAACAATCCACTTGATCCAACATCTATCGCTGTAAACAACGCGATGCTTTCTGGTGTTGTTACGGTCGTTGCTGCTGGTAACTCTGGCCCAAATCCAGCAACACTCGGATCACCTGGTGCTTCACCATTTGCAATTACGGTTGGGGCAAGTGATAGCTCTATTTCCTTACCAAAACTTTCGGGGCATGTAGGACAGTTACAATTCCCTAATCTCATTTTATTCGGAAAAAATTTCACTGATAAGATAGAAGATTTCAAGGGACAAACTTTACCTATTGAATCTGTAGGAATCGGTACTCCTGACGAGTTTAGTAAAAAAGATGTAAAAGGAAAAATCGCTCTCGTTGCACGTGGTACACTCTCCTTTGATGAAAAAATTGCTAACGCAAAACAAGCAGGAGCAAAAGCAGTTATTATTTATAACAATGTCGATGGAGAAATTCCTTTCTACATTGGTGAAAGCACAAAATATATTCCAGCATTCCGCCTAACGAAAGAAGACGGGGAAAAACTAAAAGCTCAAATCGAACAAGGTAACACATCCTTTACTTTTGATGAACTTAGTTACGTTCAAACAGAAGGCGATCATCTTGCAGACTTTAGCTCACGCGGCCCTGTTACATCGAATGATGATATTAAACCTGATATTACAGCTCCTGGCGTTGCTGTGCTTTCAACAGTACCTGAATATATTAACGATCCACAAGAAGGAGAAAATTATGATGTTTCCTATGAGCGTATGCAAGGAACATCTATGGCATCTCCTCATATTGCGGGCCTTTCTGCTCTTATTTTACAAGAACACCCAGAATACTCTCCATTCGATGTAAAAGCGTCTCTCATGAACACGGCTGATGATTTAAAAGAAAAGTATTCCGTATATGAAGTTGGAGCTGGACGAGTAGATGCGTACAACGCTGTTCATACGGAAACAAATTTTAAAGTGCTAGATACAACAAAAACAGTTGTGAATGATGAAGTAATTGAAGTACCAGAAGAAACCGGATCCATTGCATTCGGGAAGTTTTATCAAAAAGACGGTGAAGCTCTTGAACAAAAACGAAATATAAAAGTGGAAAATCATAATAAACAAGAGAAAAAAGAATTTAAAACAGAAATTTCTTATACACCAGCATCTTCTGCTATTAACGATGCTACCGCAAACGGTGTAAAAGTTTCTGTTCCAGAAACAATTACGCTTGATGCTGGCAAAGCAGATGAAATTGAAGCAAAAATTAATGTTCCAGCCGGTGCAAAGCAAGGCCGATATGAAGGATATATTCATATTACAAATACGAAAAATAAAGAAGAAACATATCAAATTCCATTCTCTATTCGCGTATCAGAGCCTGGTATTGAAAATGCGATATTATCAAGAAAAGCAATTTCAACTGATACATCGAAATTTAATCCATACGGTGAATCATATGTTCACGGGGCATTCCAATTAAATAGCGAACTTGAAACGTTAGATCTTATCGTGAAAGATTCCAAAACAAATAAAGCGCTCGGCTTCATCGGAACATTAAACACAAGTGGACTAAAAACTGATGTGTATTACTACTTAGATTCATTCTTTAACGGAAAAGTGTATCCTTTTACAAATGATCCTGCGAAACCAATTGGTGATGAGAAAATTGACTTACCAGAAGGCGATTATACAATTGAGTTTGTTGGCTATGATAAAGCTGGGAAAGCGCGTGTGAAAAGTGATTATGTCGTAATTGATAATACACCACCAGAAGTGAAATTAACTGGATTAAAACCTGGTATTTATGAATTAAATGAAGAAAACTATACAGTAGAAGACGGTAAAAAAGCACTGTGGATTAAAGGAAATGTGTATGATTCGAACGTTGACTACTTAAAAGGAAAAGGGTTAAACATTACACAAGAAGCAAACGGAGTTATGTACTATGATTATTCTCCATATTTACATAAGTTTTTACCTATTAATGCAAATGGTGACTTTAAAGTGGGTATTACTCCTGAATCCTTTAAAGTGGAAGGTCCAATGAACACAGGCGTATATATTTTCGATTATGCAACTGCAGGTCTTGACTATCCAAACGGTGTAAATAACTATTGGTTTATCCCGCAAGGTGCTCAATATGCGAAAGCTAGTTATGATAAAAAAGAAGTATATAAAGGTGATGAATTCACTGTGACGCTAAACGCCAAACATGTGAAACAATTTGTTGCTGGGGAATTTAACGTAAAATTCCTAGAGAAGAACTTCAAATTTGCAAATGCGAAATTGAATCCTGCTTTTGAAAAACTCCTTTCTGAAAAAGGGGTAACGGCAAAAGTAAATGAACCGAAACTAGAAGCAGGCTCTGTCACAGTTGGCGGTGCTATCGATGACAAAAACTTCGCTGGATTAGATGGTGATTTCCCGTTCATTGATGTAACGTTCAAAGTAGAAAACGATGAGTTTTATGAAGCAAATGCTCAATTAGAGTCAGCAGTGTTTGTATACTGGAAACAAGGAGAAACAGAGCCAAATAGAATGCGTGTCCTTCAAGATCAATCATTCTCAGTAATGTCCTTAAACTCACTAGTAGAAGGAAATATTAAACCTGGTGCATTCTTAAATGAACGTGGATATTTAGATGAAAAATTCGATTATACAAAGCTTGGCGTAAAAGTATATGCGACTGATTCTTACCGTCACAAGTTTGAAGGCTCACTTGATAAATACGGTTACTTTAAACTAAATGGACTACCTGTTAATAAACGCGACTACAACTTATACGTAGAGGTTCCAGGACATTTAACAAGCCGACTAACAACGAAATTAGGTACTGAGAAAGATGGTAAGCTACTTGGCCAATATTATTATGCACGCTTTGATGAAAACCTTGCAGGTGATGTAAATGGTGATAAAGTAATTGATATTAAAGATGCAGAAATTATCGCTAGCAACTATGGGAAAAAAGGACTATCTGTAAAAGACGGCGACCTTAACAAAGATGGCATTGTCGATGAAAAAGATATTCGCTTCGTTGAAAAGAACTTCTTGAAGAAAGGTCCAGATGCAGCTAAATCACAAACGCCTGTTGAAAAATCAAAAAGCGGTACTCTTGCAGATATTTTAAAGAAATTAGGATTAACGCCTAAAAAATGATAATAATAAAGAGCACTCTATATAAAGTAGAGTGCTCTTTTCTATAAACGACCCTTATCCAGCAAAAGGGGTATATTGGGGATATACAAGGGAAACCGGAAAAGGAATTTATATTAAATTATATAAAAATTCAGAGGTGGGAAGCAGTTTCCCGCCTCTGAATTATTTAGCAATTATTATAGTACTGGTGCCATTGTTTCTTTTAATACTTTTACAGAATGAGCGAACTTCACTTTTTCTTCTTCGTTTAATTCAAGTTCTACGATTTCACGTACACCTTCGCGGTTAATAACAGCTGGAACACCTACGTAAGCATCTTTCTCACCATATTGGCCTTCAAGGTATGCAGATACAGTTAACACGCTGTTCTCGTTGCTTAAGATTGCTTTAGTTACACGAAGTAGTGACATACCGATTCCGTAGTAAGTTGCACCTTTACGCTCGATGATATGGTAAGCTGCATCGCGTACATTTTCAAAGATTTTATCTAAATCTTCTTGGTTGTATTGTTCGTTGTTCGCTAAGATTGTTTCTAGTTTTTGTACACCTACAGTAGCGTGGCTCCATACTGGAAGTTCAGTGTCACCGTGCTCACCAACGATGTAAGCATGAACGTTACGTGGATCTACATCTAAGTAGTCACCTAACATGTAACGGAAACGAGCAGAGTCTAAAGTAGTACCAGAACCGATTACGCGCTCTTTCGGTAAACCAGATTCTTTCCAAGTTACGTAAGTTAAAATATCAACTGGGTTAGTTGCGATTAAGAAGATTCCATCGAATCCGCTATCCATAATACCGCGAACGATTTGTTTAAAGATCTTTGTATTTTTCTCAACTAAGTCTAAACGAGTTTCGCCTGGCTTTTGTGGTAATCCAGCAGTGATAACAACTAGATCTGCATCTTTACAATCTGCATAGCTACCGCTCCAAACTTTTGTTGCTGCTGGAGAGAATGGTACCGCATGGCTTAAGTCCATTGCTTCTCCTTCTGCTTTTGCTTCATTAACATCTACTAATACGAATTCTTCAGCTACACCTTGGTTGATCATTGAGTAAGCATAACTACAACCTACAGCTCCTGTTCCTACTAATACTACGCGATTGATACCTTTTTTCATGTTAATTTCCCCTTTCAATTGTTTACATCTATTTTTTATTATTGTTTAAGTAATTAATTAAAATACTAATTTAATGTTGTTTAACTTCTTTACATTCATATTGTAGCATGGATTATTGTGAATTACTTCACAAATTATGACCTATTTGTGAACTTTTTCACATAGAGTGTAAAGTTATCGTAGCAAGTGTGGAATCAATACCAATTTATGCGTTTTATTTAGATTGTGAAAGGTTTTTATCTTAGATTTGTATCGGTAAGTGAAATTATATCGGCGATTTTCTAAATATATCGACTGCAACTCCAAATATATCAGCGATTTTTGCAATATATCGACTTACCAACAATGATAACAGCTTCTTCTATATTATTTATTTTCTGCAGTAGCCCTTAATACAGAAGCTTTTACGTAATTTTGACTGCTTATTTTTACGAATCATTGTATCTATATATCAAACACATAAAAGGGCATACCTATTTACAGGTATGCCCTTTTATGTGTGATTAATTATGTAACAAGTACATAGTCCACTTTTACACAACAAAAAAGAGATAGCAGATTATGCTATCTCTTTTAGTATGACCCGTACGGGATTCGAACCCGTGTTACCGCCGTGAAAGGGCGGTGTCTTAACCACTTGACCAACGGGCCAGTTCTGGCAGAGAAGAAGGGATTCGAACCCTCGCACCGCGTTCGCGATCTACTCCCTTAGCAGGGGAGCCCCTTGAGCCACTTGGGTACTTCTCTATAATATGGCTCCGCAGGTAGGACTCGAACCTACGACCGATCGGTTAACAGCCGATAGCTCTACCACTGAGCTACTGCGGA
>NZ_JAEHBK010000199.1:0-246 GCF_016483685.1 Bacillus cereus group sp. N8
GAAATAAATTAACAACCATTTTCATTTTTAATACAAAAAACTTTGATATCCGCTTTATGATATTTATCTTCTTGAACTTCTACAATAAGCTAACTATCTTGCTGAAGCATTTCTTCTGTAACTTCTTCCACAATATAAAATGTAATATCATCTAATTCAGCTGGAGCTGTTTCTTCGGGCGTAACGCCTATCTTATTTAAAAGAGATGTAAATCCTAAATTCTCTAACATTGGAATAACATCACTT
>NZ_JAEHBK010000200.1:0-246 GCF_016483685.1 Bacillus cereus group sp. N8
CTTTTATATGAGCCAATCCTGTTAATGTCCCATTTCGTCCCGTTGTCTCTTCTTCCATCAATCCTTTATATGTTCCCTTTTTATTCACTCCACTGTTTGGATGAATAGTAGCGTCACGAATATGCAGTTCATACAATATGGCATCTGTCATTGACTGTAATGGTGATAATTTCTCTCGTTTTGTTACATTCGTCTTTTCCAAATCGATAACAACGCCGTATTTCCCATTTACAGTCACTGACTTTG
>NZ_JAEHBK010000201.1:0-246 GCF_016483685.1 Bacillus cereus group sp. N8
CCCCCCCCCCCCCCCCCTGCTCCCCCCCCCCCCGCCGCCCCCGCACCGCCCGCTGCTCAACGTCCCCCGGGAGCTACTGGACCGCCACCTGCTCAAGGTAACACGGGTGCTACTGGACCTCAAGGCGCTCCAGGTAACACGGGTGCTACATGTCACTGAGGCACTAATCCGAGACCACGAGACTAAGGAGATTCTGGTAAGCCGGCTTCTGCGTGAAAAAAAGAAGGGGGGGGGGGGGGGGGGGGG
>NZ_JAEHBK010000202.1:0-245 GCF_016483685.1 Bacillus cereus group sp. N8
CGTACCGAAGCACTTGTTAATGACATTAATAATTTAGGTCTTTTAAAAAGGGCCACTAACTCCCCACCAAACTGACCAAACCTCTTCGTTACTCCTAAAACTAACAACATAAAAACAAATGCCCAACCGATGCGATGCGCTAATATTTCTTCTGCCGGTACTTCCTCCACCCATTTCCAATAAATCGGAAGGACTCCCCACTTCGTATACGCACCCGCCGCATATATAATCCCCTGCTTTTGCTC
>NZ_JAEHBK010000203.1:0-243 GCF_016483685.1 Bacillus cereus group sp. N8
GTGTATGAATTACATGATGTATATGTAGGGAGCAAAGACAAATTACCTACTCGCATCGTGGTTTATAAATGTACGGAAGGGTAAAACAAACTAATTCAACATACAAAATAGGGAAACCATTTAGACTATCGCCTAGCTATATTATATAACAAATATTAACATCCAAAGATTTTATTTTTGAAAATTATGTGAATTAAGAAAACAGAATGATTTATCATTTTCTCTTCCTAAAAAATCCATTTA
>NZ_JAEHBK010000204.1:0-243 GCF_016483685.1 Bacillus cereus group sp. N8
CATAAGTAGGAGCATAATACATTGACACTTAATTTTGTACAAATAGTACACCCAAATCCTGCATCTCTAGAACCTCTTGACCTTTTTCCTGTCAAAATGGAGCACTATAGAAATGCAGGTTGTTTACTATAGCTCCCTTATAAATATTCGTCCTACCAATTCCCCTCATCTATTCAATCAGTTATCTTATCAAACTCACCATTCAGTAATATTTAGGTTTATGAGAGCCCTAAACTAATGAAT
>NZ_JAEHBK010000205.1:0-243 GCF_016483685.1 Bacillus cereus group sp. N8
CCCCCCCCCCCCCCTGAGCATTTTCCTCCCCCGCACCCCGCTGTTCACCATTCGCATCAGGCGCGCGAGTAGCCCCAGTTTTACCTTCACCACCTTGAGGTCCAGTAGCACCCGTGTTACCTTGACCACCTTGAGGTCCAGTGGCACCAGTGGCACGGTTGGAACCGGGCGAGCCCTTGGGACAAATAGGGCGGGGGGGGGGGGGCGGGGGGGGGGGGCGGGGGGGGGGGGGGGGGGGGGGGG
>NZ_JAEHBK010000206.1:0-243 GCF_016483685.1 Bacillus cereus group sp. N8
GCTGCTGCTCCTGTTGGTCCGCTCCGCCCCCCATCTCCCTGATGTCCTGCTGCTGCTCCGGCCGCTCCGGACGGTCCGTTAGGCCCGTTAGGTCCCTGAGGTCCACCTGATGGTCCGGTCGCTCCGGCATGTCCGGTAGGCCCGGTAGGTCCCGGAGGTCGGCCTGCGGGGGGGGGCTGTAACGCATCGCCGGGCGGCGGGGGGGGGGGGGGGGGGGGGGGGGGGGGGGGGGGGGGGGGGGGG
>NZ_JAEHBK010000207.1:0-242 GCF_016483685.1 Bacillus cereus group sp. N8
CCACCTCACTTTATACGTGTACATTTTCTTTTTTTACAAGTTCGTACATATACTGCATTAATTCATCTTTCAATTCTTCATGCTGAAGTGCCATTTCAATTGACGTCTTAATAAATCCAAATTTCTCACCAACATCATAACGTGTACCTTCAAAGTCATATGCAAACACGCTCTGAATTTCATTTAAACGATGAATCTCATCTGTTAATTGCTGTCTCTTATAAACATCTCCTAGCCAACTA
>NZ_JAEHBK010000208.1:0-242 GCF_016483685.1 Bacillus cereus group sp. N8
CGGCGGCCCAGCCGCTCCTTTGTTCCGTGGCGCCGCCGGAGGTCCAGTTTCACCGTTGTTACGTTGCCCACCTTGAGGTCCAGTTGCACCGGTGTTACCTTGATCACCTTGAGATCCAGTAGCACCCGTGTTACCTTGAGCACCTTGATGTCACTTATAAACATCTCCTAGACCACGAGAATAAGGAGACTGACCTAGGGCGGCTTCAGGTGGAAAAAAAAGAGGGGGGGGGGGGGGGGGGG
>NZ_JAEHBK010000022.1:0-67732 GCF_016483685.1 Bacillus cereus group sp. N8
CCCTCCAAGTAATAGTGTAACATCCATGTATGTACATGGTCTTTTTACACTGTCTACTTAAAGGGGATAATATCAACAATCGGTCTTTTTTCTTATATTAATAAAAATTAGAAATAAATAGCATTGTATTTCATACCACAATGCAAATATTATAAGATGGATATACACTGATTATAGATTGAAAATAAGTTTGTTATCAGTTTTTTTAGAAATCTTACAAGCGTGTAAGATAAATGAAAGATGAATCAATATGTGCTATAAGACAATTCATTTACACTTTATAGTGAGCAGTGGAAATGAAGGGAGAATATAAATGGAAATTTTACATGCAAAAAGTATTAGTAAAGTATATAAAGGGAAAATACCTTTTAAAGCATTGGTAGATATTGATTTATCAATTCAAGAAGGTGAATTTGTAGGAATTATGGGACCATCAGGTAGCGGGAAAACAACATTATTAAATATGGTATCTACTATCGATTCTCCATCATCAGGAGAAATGTTAATAAATGGTACAAATCCTTTCCAGTTATCATCAGACAGTTTAGCTTTATTTCGTAGGAAACAATTAGGATTTGTTTTTCAATCATTTAATTTACTTAGCACACTTACAGTAAAGGAAAATATCGTATTGCCGATGACATTAGATGGTGTATCTGTACAAGAAATGAACAAACGAGTGGAAGAAATTGCAGAGAAATTAAATATTGCAGATATATTGAGTAAAAGAACGTTTGAAATATCAGGGGGGCAAGCTCAAAGAACTGCAATCGCTCGTGCAATCGTTCATAAACCACAATTATTACTTGCCGATGAACCAACTGGGAATTTAGACTCTAAATCTTCAAATGATGTAATGGAGATGCTAGATACTCTTAATAAAGAAGAAAAAGCCACGATGATGTTAGTTACACATGATCCTTATGCAGCGAGTTTTTGCAGCAGAGTTATATTTATTAAAGATGGTCAATTATATAACGAAATTTATTGTGGTGAAAGTAGGCAAGCCTTTTATCAAAAGATTATGGATGTCCTTTCTTTGTTAGGAGGAAAAAGGCATGACTTTTCGTCAGTTCGCATTTAATAATATTTTTCGTAATAAGCGTACATACGCTGCCCATTTTTTAAGTTGTGCATTTTCTATTATGATTTTCTTTACGTATGCCCTATTATTATTTCATCCTGATTTACAAGGGGAGTTAAAATCGACAAGTGCAACAATAAGTGCATTTGGTACGTTAGGATTTACCGTTTCGCAAGGATTAATTTTTGTATTTTCATTTTTCTTCATTCTATATTCAGTCAGTTCATTTTTAAAAACGCGTAAGAAAGAATTTGGCATATTAATGATGCAAGGTATGTCAATGCGACAGCTTAAGAAATTATTATTAATTGAAAATATGTTAATTGGATTTGGTTCAATTTGTATAGGGATTCTCATTGGACTCGTATTCTCTAAGCTAGTGTTATTGATAAGCGCAAGTGTATTAATGATTAACAATGGCCTACCTTTTTATATACCAGTGCAGGCGGTATTATTAACAGTCATCACGTTTCTTTTCTTATTTTTAATTGTTTCGCTTGTTACTTTTAAAATGGTAAAAGTAACAGAACTTGTAGAACTCATTCAAGCAGAAGAAAAACCAAAACCTGAACCGAAATCTTCAATTTTATTATCGCTACTTTCTTTAATTAGTATAGGATGTGGGTATTTATCAGTATTTCATTTTATTTCAAATCATAGTTTTATTACGCTCGGAACGGGTGTACTTTTAGTAATTATAGGAACGTACTTTTTATATACGCAATGTAGCGTTTATATATTGTATCTGGCAAAAAGAAGTGAATCTTTCTTTTTAAAGAGAACGAATATATTAACATTCTCAGAATTGATTTATCGTATGAAAGATAATGCAACCATGTTTTTTATAGTATCTATTATTTCAGCAGTTGCATTTACAGCAATTGGTACGACAGCTGCTCTCGGTAATAGGGATTTAGTAAGAATGACAAATCCGTATACATTTCTGTATGTAAGTTTTGAAACAGACAAAGAGGTAGATAAAAATCTCTCTACTATAAAAAAACATCTTGATGATGCTAATATTCCTTATCGAATGGCTTCGTCTTCAAATAAATATACAGAAAGTAACGTATATGTAATAAAGTTAAGTGAATATAACGAACTTGCGAGAGCACTCGGGTATCAACAAGAAACGATTGAAAAAGAAGATGAAATTTTACTAATTCCTGGAATGGTATCCCAAAAACAAGAATTTAGAAATGGTGACTATAAAAAGAATATTGAAGTCATTCAAGGAGATTGGACAAAGACATTTCGTGTGAAAAAAGCTGTAGAAAATTTAGTTTTACCGCATGATACTAGAAGTATTTATATTGCTGTTCAAGATCATGTGTATGATGGAATTCCTGTTTCTCCTGACCAAGATGATATAGGTGATCAAAATCGTACTTACGGATTTGTTGTAGATGATTGGATGAAAACGAAAGAGATTTCAAACCAATTAAATAGTATATTTGAAAAAGATGTTAGCAAAGATAATTTCTACTTTCAAGCTTTAACATTAGATTTGTTAAGTGTTTTAGTCGGAATCGTCTTCTTCACATTCGCTGCTAGTTTTATCTATTTTCGATTATATACTGATTTGGATCGCGATCAACAGCAATATAAAATGATTTCGAAAATGGGATTAAGTAAACGAGAGTTAAAAAAAGTTGTAACGAGACAATTATTATTAATGTTCTTCTTACCGATTGTCGTTGCAGTAATTCATACTGTAGTCGCTTATACGGCATTACAACAATTAGTCGATTTTTCTATTTTAAATAGCTCTATCGTTATTTTAATTTCATTTATATGTATACAAGTTTTATATTTCTTTATAACTCGTTGGCGGTACCTACAAAAGCTGTATAAAACTATGGAACAATAGAGGATATCAACTATTAAGATTACAGGAAATCATGTGAAAAACAAATTGAATTATGAAAGGAACCGTGATGAAAAGAACACTAACTATCTTCATGTTAACTATAATAATTTTAATAAGCTTAAGCGCATGTTCTAAAAATGAAGACTTATTCCCAGCTAACGGTGTACTAATAATTGGAGATGAGAATAATGCTTCACCAATTATTAATCGTTATAAGGAAAATACGAAAGAAAATGAAGTTTATTCAGTGAAAACAGGTGAATTTGGAAAAGGGAAGGTACTAATATTAAATGAATCTACTGCGCAAGCGATGATTAAAGAAAAGATTTTTTGTAAACGGGATAATGTATCCAGTTCTATGCCTATAGACACATTACCGAATTTTCCAAAAGAAGGCTCATTATTATTTACACATGAAGACGAAAAGACTATACAAAGTATTGAAATAGAAGGAAGAGAGATTCCTGTTAAATATGATAGTAATGCTTGGATTGGTAACACTCGTAATTATGGGTTTCAATGGTATGTGATTGTAGCGAAAAATAGTGTATATAAAGAAATAAAAGCAAATGAAACGAAAATGCAACTTCTTCATCTGAAAAAATCTTTAGGTGACGAAAAACCTAAAATGTCGACAGATAATACATTGATTAATGAAAATGTAAAAGTAAGAAAGCTAATTAAAGGTTTAGAAGGAGAAGTATCTTTTCAGTTTGTAACGATTGGAGAAAAATCTTAAAAAAGAGTTCGAGGTTGATAGAAACTTTATCGATCTTGAACTCTTTTTATGTATAGATCATTTAGAGAACATAAACTACATTACTTCATTTAATCGAGTCTCGTTCGTTTCTTCAATCGAATTTGGATTTTGAGCCGAACTATTTTGAGCTTCTTTTTCTTTACGGACTTTTTGTAGCATTTCAAGGATGATCCATAATGGAACACCTTTATCTTTCAACATCTTCCATAAATCTAATTCGTTAAATTTATGCTTAGGCTGTTTCATTTCTTTTTCAGATGAACAAATATCGAACTTGATAGGATCATTCGCTTTCTTACCTTCAAGTTTAGTAGAAGAGATAGTATTATGCTCAAGATTAGATGGAGTTATTTTAGTAGGTTGAGATAATGTATGAATGTTTGATCCGATTTGCATGCTTTTTCCTTCTTTTCAAGCAGCGGAGTTAGTTTTCTTATGATCTTTTAATCCGTTGAACATGAGGAAACTATAGCTAATATTGTAAAAAATAAATATTAACTTGAATTAATATTTATCAACATTTATATATGTTTTCTATATATACAACGTATATAAAATACTTTACATTATGTTTAAGTTAAAAACTGATTGTGTCAATCTTTTTCACAGAAAAATGAAAGTGTTTAATTAGGGGGAGAAAGTATGGGGAAGTTATTTTTAAAAGTATGTTTTTTCACATTAGTAACTGTTTGTTCATTCGCAGCGAAAACAACTTACGCTGAAGAGAGACAACAAAATAATTATCCTATCATTTTAGTGAATGGATTTGCTGGATGGGGTAGGGAAGAAATGTTAGAGGTAAAATATTGGGGTGGTGTTCATGATATACAGGAAGATTTAAAAAGAAATGGTTACACAGTACATACTGCTGCTGTTGGCCCTGTTTCTAGTAATTGGGACCGTGCATGTGAATTATACGCGCAAATTAACGGTGGAACAGTAGATTATGGTGCGGCACACGCTGAGAAACATGGACATAATCGTTTTGGTAGAACATATAGTGGTTTTGCAACGAATTGGAGTGAAACAAATAAAGTTCATTTAGTTGGGCATAGTATGGGAGGACAAACGACGAGAACATTAGTACAGCTATTAAAAGAAGGAAGTTATGAAGAAAAAAATTATGTGAAAAATCATCCGAACACAAAGATATCACCACTATTTGAAGGTGGTAAATCGTATGTTCATAGTGTTACAACTTTAGCAACTCCTCACAACGGGACAACACTTGCGGATGGTAGTCTATTGCTTCCGTTTGTTAAAGATTTACTCATTACAGCTGCGAGTTTAGGAGGAAACAATAATTTATCGTTATATGATTTTAAATTGGATCAATGGGGTATGAAAAAAAATGCTGGAGAGTCCTTCTTCCAATATACTGATCGGATATTAAATAGTGCAATTTGGAAAAATACAAAAGATATTAGTCAATGGGATTTAAGTACTGATGGAGCAAAGGAGTTAAATAGTTGGGTAAAGACACAATCGGATGTATATTACTTATCGTATAGTGGACATGCATCACAAGCAGCACCTATAACGGGTTTACAACTACCTCATATTACAATGAACAAAGTGTTAATGGGGAATGCAGTTTTCTTAGGTTCCTATGCAAGATTTGAAGAAAATCGCCCATTAATTGATACATCTTGGTGGCAAAATGACGGTGTAGTAAATACAAATTCTATGATTGCGCCTTCGTCTAATATTGCTGTATATAATAATGAGTTTTTACAGGCTGGAAAATGGAATCATATTGAAACGAAAGTAAATTGGGATCATCTCGATATGGTAGGATTAAGTGTTTCAGACACGTTAGGTTTTTCTAATATTCAAGAGTTTTATAGAACAATTGCAGAAAAGTTATCACGGCTACCGCAATAGTTAATAATAAAGCGCTCTCGATGGAATTCGGGGGCGCTTTATATTATATTGAAAGAGGGATATGGAAGAAAAATATGGGGGGATATTATGAAAATACAAGTTGTTTTATCAGGATACGGGACTGTAGGAAGAGAGTTTATAAAATTAGTAAACGAAAAATATTTATATATATACGAAACATATGGAATCCATTTAGTTGTAAGTGGCGTATTAGGTAGAAATATTGCAATACATAATGAGGAAGGTTTGTCTATTCATCATTTACTAATGTATGGTGGCGGTACTGCTGCGATTGAAAAATATATAGAACATCATCCAGGCGAACGTGCAACAAGTGGGATAAGTGGTACTGTATTGGTAGAATCAACTGTTACAAATCTTAAAGATGGAAATCCAGGAAAACAATATATAAAACAAGCGATGGAGAAACATATGGATATTGTAGCAATTTCGAAAGGTGCACTTGTTACTCACTGGAGAGAAATGAAGGAAGCAGCAAAAGAAGCGAATGTACGAATTCGATATAGTGGCGCAACTGCCGCAGCACTACCGACATTAGATATTGGACAATTTAGTTTAGCTGGCTGCAATATTGAAAAAATAGAAGGAATATTAAACGGGACAACTAATTATATACTTACAAAAATGTATGAAGAAGATGTTACTTTTGAAGAAGCACTGAAAGAAGCGCAAAATAAAGGAATTGCTGAGACGAACCCAATACTAGATGTAAGTGGTTCAGATAGTGCGTGTAAATTGTTACTTTTGGCAAACAGCTTGATGGGTGTTGAGAATACGCTTACAGATATACATATAAAAGGAATCGAAAATGTTACAAAACAACAAATTCGAAATGCTAAGGAGCAAAACAAATATATTAAATTAATAGCTTCAGCATATAAGGATAAGGATGGTAAAGTGAATCTTAATGTAGAACCGCTTGAAATAGAAAAAGACCATTCACTAGCAAAAGTAAATGGAACTGAAAAAGGAATAACATTCTTTACAGATACAATGGGACAAGTTACTACAATTGGTGGAGCTTCTAATCCACGCGGAGCCGCAGCAGCTGCTTTAAAAGATGTAATTAACTTATATCGTAGAGATTTATAGCAGTAAAACTTATACCTTCAAAATTCGAATGGAGCAAAAAAGTTAGGTGGGATCCTTATTGCCCATATATATCCGATTGATGCGGGCTAATAATCGGTGGGGGATGAACAAAATCCCCACTGATTAAAGTTTCACTTTATTAGACCGTACCGCTATTAATAAAAAATACATATGTAGTGGACCTTTTGAAAATGAAATAAATATGCAAAAATGATTGCAGGGGGTAAGGATTTGTTTAAAGATTTTAAAGTTGTGAAAGATCGTCCTGTTTATATTCAACTGAAAGATTATTTAAAAAAGATGATTATGAAAGGACATTTGTTAGGGAACCAAAAGATCCCATCAACAAGGGAACTGAGTGAATTACTATCTGTGAGCAGAAATACAGTACTCGCTGCTTATGCGGATTTAGAGCAAGAAGGACTCATTTATGCAGTTAAAGGAAAAGGAAATTTTGTTGCGAAGGTTGATATTTCTAACACTTCGTCTGTTGAAATAGATTGGAAAAATAAACTCAATACAGTTACCGCATTAGCGGATGAATTAGATTTAATGAAACATGGTGTTCGCTGGGAAAAAGGAATGATTGTTTTTAATAGTATAGCACCGGATGAAAAGCTATTTGATGTTGAAAATTTCAAAAGAGCTTTTCTTACTCGCATGTCCATTGAAGGGGATATCGTACTGAACTACGGATATGCAAAAGGTTATAGACCGTTAATGAATTATTTACTCCATTACATGGAAATGAAAGGTGTAGATATTTCGAACAAAGATATTTTAATTACAAATGGATTTACAGAAGGATTAGATATTGTATTATCTTCTTTATCGAAAAAATCAGGGCGTGTTATTTGTGAAAACCCAACTCACCATGCTGCATTGAAACTTTTTCGTTTACATGGACTTGAAGTTCATGGGATTAATATGAATGATGATGGTATTGATACGAATGAAGTAGAAAAAAGTTTGCGTGAAAAGGATTTTGATTTCGCGTATTTAATCCCTTCTTATCATAATCCAACTGGTATTGTTACGAGTTCGGAGAAAAGAACGGAATTGATGAGATTATTTTCAAAATATAAGATTCCTATTATAGAGGATGGATTTAATGAGGAATTACGTTATTCAGGTTCACATTTAGCGCCATTATTAACTTTTGCTGGGGCTGGTAATAATGTGATTTATATTAGTAGCTTTTCAAAGGTACTTTTCCCTGGTTTACGTGTAGGTTGGATCATCGCAGATAAAGAACTCATTCATTATTTAGAAAGTGTAAAAAGAGCAAGAACCATTCACACATCAACGTTAGATCAAGCTGTTTTGTTTCAATATTTACATGAAGGATATTTTGAAAAATATTTAAAAAAAGCAAGATCTGTTTATAAGAAAAAATATGAGTTAACTGTTGGGGCGTGTAATCAGTACATTCCGTTTAAAAGAATGACTGGAGATGGTGGACTTCATTTATTTATAGAGTTGGAAGAAAAAATTCAAGCCCGCGCACTTTTACAAAAGTGTTATGAGAAAGGAGTTACGTTTTCTCCTGGAGATGTTTTTTACTCTGATGGAGGAGGAGAGAACACATTACGCTTAGGCTTTTCACGATTGAAGGAAAAAGAAATAGTTAGTGGGATTCAAATAATTGGTGAAACTTTAAAAAATGAAACTTGGAGTTGAGAAAATGAGAATTGGCGTTATTATGGGAGGAGTATCCTCTGAAAAACAAGTATCAATTATGACTGGGAATGAAATGATTGCACATTTAGATAAAAATAAGTATGAAATCGTTCCAATTACGTTAAATGAAAAAATGGATTTAATTGAAAAAGCGAAAGACATTGATTTTGCATTGCTAGCATTACACGGAAAATACGGAGAAGATGGTACAGTTCAAGGAACACTTGAGAGTTTAGGTATTCCATATAGCGGTAGCAATATGTTATCTAGCGGTATATGTATGGACAAAAATATTTCGAAAAAGATTTTGCGTTATGAAGGAGTAGAAACACCAGATTGGATTGAACTTACAAAAATGGAGGATCTAAAGCTTGATGATTTAGATAAGTTAGGATTTCCGTTAGTGGTAAAACCAAACTCTGGCGGCTCGAGTGTTGGCGTAAAGATCGTCAATGATAAAAATGAATTAATCTCAATGCTGGAAACTGTATTCGAATGGGATTCTGAAGTAGTAATTGAGAAGTATATAAAAGGTGACGAGATTACATGTTCAATTTTTGATGGTAAACAGTTACCTATCGTTTCAATTCGACATGCAGCTGAGTTTTTTGACTACAATGCAAAATACGATGATGTTAGTACAATTGAAGAAGTTATAGAACTTCCAGCTGAAGTACAGGAACGTGTAAATAAAGCGTCATTGGCATGTTATAAAGCATTAAAATGTAGTGTTTATGCAAGGGTTGATATGATGGTGAAGGATGGAATTCCATATGTAATGGAGGTTAATACATTACCAGGAATGACACAATCAAGTTTACTACCAAAAAGTGCAGATGCGGCTGGAATTAATTATAGTAAACTATTAGATATGATAATTGAAACTTCATTAAAAGTAAGGAAAGAAGAAGGTTTTTAAGATATTTGTACAATTAAAACTTTTGATAGTTCTACGAAGTATGCTATGATAATTGCAATACGACAACCAAATATTTATCCACTAGGGGGGCCTTTATAGGCTGAGATCAAATGGGAATTTGAGACTCTTAGTACCTGATCTGGTTAATACCAGCGTAGGGAAGTGGGAAGACAATCATAATTAACGAATAAATAAACATTGTCTATTTCACTTTCTTTACGCCTGTAAAGAAAGTTTTTTTATTTTACAGCTATAATAATTGTGGGTAAACACGTATGGTTTATAAATTATTGGAGGGATATAAATGACTTTTTCACAATCATTACGTAAAGAAGTAGATTCAATTTGGGAAGCTAGTTTTAATCATCCTTTTGTAAAAAAACTTGGCGAAGGAACGTTAGATTTAGCTAGTTTTCGCTATTATGTGCTTCAAGATTCATATTATTTAAGTCATTTTGCTAGAGTACAAACTTTAGGAGCGGCAAAGGCACTGGAATTAGAAACGACAGCTCGTATGGCACACCATGCTCAAAATACATACGAGGCAGAATTATCATTACATGAGAATTTTGCTAAGAAATTAGGGATTACAAAAGAAGAAAAAGATAATTTTATCCCTGCGCCAACTGCATATGCATATACATCTCATATGTATCGTGCAGCTTATGAAGGGCATTTAGGAGATATTATTGCAGCTATTTTACCTTGCTACTGGTTATATTATGAAATTGGTGAGCGTTTAAAAGAGTGTCAGCCAGAAGAACCAATTTATAACGAATGGATTTCTGCTTATGGATCTGATTGGTTCCGTACATTAGTTGAAGAGCAAATTACACGGTTAGATACTATCGCTGAACAAGTGACAGAGTCTGACCGCAAGCGTATGAAACAGCATTTCATTATTAGTAGTCAATATGAATATTCATTTTGGGAAATGGCTTATACTTTAGAAAAGTGGCCAGTGGATACAGATGTAAAAGATGTAATAAGATAAAGAAAAGAGGTATTGCTAATACGTATGTATGGACAATACTTTTTTTAGGTTTTTGTAAATCATAAATACAACACAAGCGCTTGGTATGGCGCTCAAGGCAGGCTTGTAGGTGGATGGTATGAAACTGACAAAAGAAGAACGCAAAGAGCTCACATACCAAATTGGCGATATTATCGAACAGAAATGTAGACGTTGTTATTATAACCGTACATCTAACGAATGTTTCAGTATCAATGAATGTAAGGAGTGCCCGACTGGTGAAGAATTACGCCAGTTGGGTAGATACCTTGATACGCAGCCGAGAAATCGTGGTGGAAAACGAAAAGATATACCCATTGGGCTTACTCCGGAGCGTGTACGCGAATTGAATTAACAAGGCATCCCAGATAAAGATATTAGCATTATGTATAATCGTAGCCCCTCTTATGTAGAGAAAATGAAACAACAATGGAAGCAAGCTGGTGTTTGGAAAGGACTAACTATTTATAGTTTAAACAAGCATTAATTAATTATACAAACAAAAAAAGAGCACTTTGTATAGGTGACATGATAGGGCGTGCGTAATGATCGAGATAATTACTTCCCGCATATTTATATGTTTTAAATAAAGGCCCTTTTCGTATAGATTGTTGTTTTTTTGCGATGAAAATAAGACCTTAGATTAAATCCAGGTCTTAAGTATTTATGAAAGCTTTCTTCGTATGGCGATATTAATCTTCAACACGATTTCCAAGTCCAAACAATCACCTAAATAAATGCACAAGGTAGAATCCGAAAATCAGCTTTATAAATATTTACTAAAATTCTATTTTTTGTGCACATTACCATTTAGAATATTCTTGCATTTTCTAATATTTCGTTTGATTTGCTGATTTTCAAAAAAATAAACCTCTGTACCTGCCCAAATAAAAACCCAACACACAATGCTTAATACTCCTGCAACATAGGCATGAGTGCTTGAAAGTTTCAAGAATATTAACCCAACAATAATACCAAGCACAAACAAAACAATAGCCTTTTTGACATTTCTCGAATATGTATATTCCTCTTCGTTCAAGAGGTTAGAAAAAGTGTTAAATGTGGCAGTCTTCAATGACTTTTCGTCAAAATCATTCTGACTTAAAAAAAATATTTCTACTTCTTTTCTTTTGCCACTGTGCAGTTTTGACAAAATAAAATCTTCAAGGTCAGAGCTTAGGTGAACATCATCTGAGCTATAATATCTTGAAAACGGAGTATCAGTTTCATCTAAATAGATATTTATACTTAATTCATCTTTCATGTTAACCCTCCTTTAAATCCAATTTACTAGTTGAAAGTCAACCTTTTATCAGTATGGTCAAGATAGCAACAATTCTTACGAAAACAGCGTAAATAAAAAAATAGAACAGAATCCTTATTTAAACATAAAAGAGCGCTTTCCAATGCGTTCTCTGACCAAAATTTATATTGAAAAAGAATACCACATGTTATCGTATGTATGCTTCTTAGGGGTTTGTGGATTTAATAAAAAATCTTTATTTGAGAAGGAAGAGAACTAAATGGAAAAATTGATCTATGATTTTGAGTTAATGATACAAGAGGGTGATTCTGGTGTTCCCAGTGGGTCCGACGGATAGAAGGGATATATCATCAATAAATACATCTGAACTTCCAAATTCGGGGAACTTAGCGATAACTATTGATGCTGTATTAGCTGTAGCCGGCACTGGAGAAGCAGTCTCATAAACTTCTAACCAATCTTTTTCGTTGTTATCGGGGATACGATTGAAAAGTATAAAAGTAACTCAGCCGTCTTCCAAAAAAGTATTTTCATTATAATATTGAACATTGATAGCTATCAAAGGGCTAGGAAATGGTCCGGTTTTAGTAAGGGACACAAAAAGTTCGAACGTTTCATTTTGGGATACTGGAACTGCTTGAGCAATAATAGCGTTAGTTAAACCTCCAGATAATTTAGCGCTGTAAACACTAGAATGGCTATTCAATAAAATCCACTCTAGTAAATAAAAACGCTATTTTAGTAGAAAGGAGGGTGAAGATGGAAGATAACATAAAGCTTTTGGCTGATGAAGGAATGTTAGGGATGGAGTACAAGGAAAGAAAAATTCGTGTATATAACACGGAAGGTAATGTGATGGAATTACTTTCAACAAAAGAACAGGTTCAAGAGGCTATCGATTATTTAAAAGAATGCCAAAAAGAAATGAAGTAATGTCCTAAAGAGTAATCAGATCGAACGGAGGGGAACCGTACCGTATGAATCAACCTTCTAGGCATGTAATAGAGGTAATGTTAAAAAGGGGAATTGTAATACATGGGTTTATATTGTATAATTTGAATGTAACGTATTAATGGTGTGAGAGGTGTGATGTATGTGCTACGTTTAATAAAATACAGATAATAAGTAAATATTACTTTCATTAGTGTTTCATTTTAATTGTATTATCCAAATTGATAAATGTAATTTAAGGAATTTGTTTAAATTGATTAGATTAAGTAATTGTTTTTCTAGTTTTTGATGATCAAGATAAATGAAGAAAGGAAGTACTCATTTCATGGAAAAATTACGGTTATTAACATTTGAAAATATAGTGGAACCCCTTTTAAACGAAAGTGTATCATTCATATATTTTCCTATTGAATGGCTGGATATTGTAGAGATACATTATAAGACGTTTTTATTAACAAGTAAGTTGAAACGCTTGAATGAAAGATTGTATGATATGTTTTCTGATATATTGTTTATTCAGCATAATCCGTATGTATTAAATGAAAATACACCATGGATTATATCAAAAGAACCGATTAGGCAAGAACAGCTTGATTATATTTTCCAAAGTTGGTATAAGGTTATTCATGATTGGAAACCAAATCAATTACTAGAACCACCCAAATATGAATGGCATAACGAATTAATTTCTAATTTGCCAGTATTACATGATAATGAAACGTATTCTAAGTGGAACCCCGCTTTAATTTCGCATGTTTTTTGTGAACAACCTGTAAAAATGAACGATAAAATTGAAGAAGAAATCTATTTTTCCCCACTACGTTCACAAAATATTTGTGAGTCCATGTCAGAACCAATTAAAGATGAAAAAACACAAGATTTTTTCGCTTATGTATATCGGTTTGAATGCATAACTCGCGCAGGAGGGAATATCCCATTATTAAATGTTTCAGTAGGAATTCGAAGGTTCTATCAAGAATATAACCATCCAGAATATAACCATCCAGATATCCCTTTACTTTTGAGACGAAAACGGGGCATGATATTAATTTCTACCTCAGAGTTTACATTGAATAATAAAAAATTGCGGTTTGTAAAGCTAAAAGTACAGCAAGCGACAAACGGTATAAAATGGATTAAGTTATTTAGAAATTTAAAAGATGATTTTCATATAGGTGGAGAAGTTGAATTAGATCATATTCTTCAATATCCAAAAGACTATATTATGGGGACAAATAAAACAGTGTTACTTCCATATAATGAGAGAATATATAAAGTTCAAGGTACTAAAATAAAATCTGGTATAAAAGTAAAGGATAGAGAGTATTTATTTAAAGAATTTCAGCGGAAATTCTCTTATTTTACATTACTTCCAAAATGCAAAAAGGTAGTAACAAATAATGAAAATGAATTATTTCCTTTAATTGCACCAAAAGGGTTAGAGACTTTAACGTTAGAAGTTTGGTCCGACAATATATTAATGGAAATAGAACAAGCATTAATTGAAAGTGAAATTGTTTTAGCTAAGATTGGTGAGGCATCTTATGTATTAAATGCAGATTCTCCAGTATTGCTAAAGGTAGTGAGATTTAATATAGAAAAAGTGTTGCAAAATCCATATAAAATGCAATATTGCCAGAAATATAAAACAAATCTTGTAGATGATGTAATGAAAGCTGTATATGCCACTGCAGGTGAGCGAAATGATGCAACGTTAGCGTTAATCGCAATGGAAAATTGTGATGGGCGAGAGAAAATTGACCCAAAACAAATCGTCCGAGAAGGATTTGCACGAACAAAACGTATTTCAGCCTTTATTAATTTATTTATAGGCCAAAGTGTATCTCGTGAAACAATTGTGAATAGTATTCTAAGCTTACTAGAACAAAAAGGATTTTTGAAGCGTAGTTGGAATAAGATACATTTACCTTGTACATATGTTAATTTATCAATTGAAAGAATCTCGAAATTTGATTTCCTACCTATTTTTTCGAAAATACAAGGCAGAGAAATTTCATATATATTATATGGGAATACAGAGTGGCAAACGATTGACTGCGTATTATTAAATATAAATGAACATAATGCATTTTTGCCACAACCATCAAAAAGAAATGATATGGGGGCTCTTTTTAAACAATTTGTTTCCGAAACATTAATGGGAATTTTACAACATGCGAAAGAGCGAACTGAACAAGTTTATTTCATTGTAGATGCGGATTTGAGAAAATATTGGATAAAAGAGTTACAAAATGAAAAAATTGATATAGATATTTTACCTGAGATTGTTCCGGCTATGCAAAAGATTCCAAATATAAATGTCATAAGAATAAATTCAGCTTTTGATGTGCCAAGCTACGATGTGATAGAACATGATAATGTTACGGATGGCACAGGTTTATATGCAGATCAAAAAGGTATGTATTACAGCACTGGTGAATACACATTAAATTGTAGTGAAATATTGCAGCGATATATCCTTGAAATTCTACCATTAGGTGTAAAATCTGTAGAAAGGGATTATATCGTTAAAATGATACATTACATGTGCTGTAATTCCAGTATGCTCTTGGAAAAAAATCTCCATATGACGTATTCCATGCATATGGTTAAAGTGATAAAAAGTTACATCACAGATATAGATGCAAGAGAGTTTAAAGAGTTTGAAGATGAATTAGATGTAGATATAATAAAAATGGAAAAGAAAGATTCAGTGATTCTACTTTAAATAAAGTAAACAAATCCTGCTCGTTATAGCGATCAGGATTTGTCATTTTTCTATGTAAATAATGCTATCCTTTGTCATGTATCTTTTCTTTTACGTATTTACTTTATTCACATACAGGATTAAGATGTTTTTTAGAAATACAAAATCTACATCATTTGGAAAAGTGATTTTTATTTAGTGAAAAGAAATTTGAAAGGAATGGGGAATTGTGAAGAAATTAGATGTGCTATTAATGTTACTAAGCGGCCTCTTTCCAATTGCAGGAATTATAAAGCAAATCCCTCTAGAACAATCTTTATATATTGGAGGACTATTATTTTTTACTAGTTTCGGTAGTTATTTTGCGAAAAAAGTATATTCACGTATATGTAGCTGGATAGCGTATGCACCATTTATAACATTACTGTTAGTCATATGGAACCAGGATATATCAACAAGTTCAATAATTACGAACGCAAAAATTGCCGCTTGTGTCGCGTTAATTCCGTGTTTATTCCGTTTTCGTACATATGGACTTACTTTGGGCTTATTCTCGTTATGGGCTGCTTTACTATGGGATATAAAAGAAGTACAGTCGTTAGTCATACTTGAGCGTATGATGAATTTAATGACAAGCCATTATTTATATATTCTTCTTTTAGTTGGAGGACTTATATTAGGTGGATTACTTGCGATGTTATTACACCGTAAAGAGAAAGACACTAATAAAGAAAATACTAATTTATTTAAACAAAAAAAGAAACGTAAAAGGCTATCATTTAATATTCGCCTTCCAAGATTACCGAAACTTAAAATGAAATTATTTAAGTTTCGCGGAAAAGCATCTAAACATAAAGCACCAGAAAGAGTCCATGAGCATAATTACGAAGAACCAGTTGCGAAATATGAAATGACAGAGCAAATAGATCAATACAATGAAGGCACTGTTCAAGGGCAAACAAGGATGGAACGCCGCAGAAGTAGGTATAATGCATAATGAAATTTAGTAACCTCTTAATGATTTATCTTAAAATCGATTAATCATTAAGGGTTTTTTTATGTAATTATATATAGGTTGCTAATGAGGGATTTAAAGCATTTTTTTAAGATAGGGACTTCAATAAAATAATGGGAGAAAAAATACTTGTTATTATATATCTGCTTGTATATTATTCTTAGTTAGCTTTTTACATGTTTATTGGGACTTCGGAGGTAAGTGGAGGACAAGTAGTGTTATTCCAACTAAATCTGGAAAAAAAGCATTTTTGCCTCGTGGAGGAATGACATTATTCATTGTGTTACTATTAAGTATGGCAGCAATAATTTTATTACATCAAGCAAATGTTGTTCATTTTGCAGTTCCTCATATAATAGTTCAAACGGGTTCCTGGATTTGTATGATTGTATTTTTCATTAGAGTAATTGGTGAGTTTCATTATTTGGGTATCTTTAAACGAAAAAAGATACGCACTTTGCTAGAATGGATACTATTTTATATATTCCTCTTTGTCTTTTTTTATCTCTTACGTTTTTATTAGTAATAATCAAGTGAAAATATATGATACACTATAACTTACGTTATTTTAGTAATGAATAGAGGGATTTACATGATAGATAAAATTAAAAATGTTGTCGATGAAATGTATGAGGATGAAGCAAAACATTTACTGCAAAGTCTCCTTATACAATTAGATTTATTAGAAGAGAACTATAGTGAAGATACGATTAAACACTTGATGAGTATACCTAAGCAGCTGACGAATGATATATCCTATAAAAGAAATGTAAAAGAAAGTACACATATTCATATCACTTTCGATGAATCAACAGGTGGTTGTTTAAAACATATGTTAAGTCAAGAAGAACTATTTGAGGAGAGTGTTGTTTCATTCTCTGAATTCTTTTCAATTGGACCGATACACCAATTACATACGAATAAAGGGCAACTAGTAAGACAGCAATGGTTATTAAACAATCTAACTACTTATGATGGTTATTTTGAAGAAGAATATCTAATGAATTTTATGGAAACTTTAGAAGAACTACATTCTATTCCAAATGAAACACCAATTACCATCTGGAAGGCGAATAACGCACATGAACATGTAGGCCTTTGTTTTGTAATGGCTCAATTAAAAGATAAGAAAAATATTCGTATAATTAATACATCTGAAGCGAGCAGAGAAATATTAAAACAAGAGTATGATATACGTGGAACGGGTGAATTGCCGCCCGAAAGTTTAGCTACTTTCATAAGGAATTCTGTAGAGTTATCATATTTAACTAAAGAGACTAGAGAAAAGTTTGAACATGAATGGGATAGTTTATCGAATAGTACAGAGTTATTAAGAATTTGGAAAGACAATGAAGTACATTCGGTGAAAGAAGACTATTTTGATCCTTTTATTATTGAATGCGCAAAAAGAATAGGTGCTGATAAAGACTTCCTTAAAGCTCCGAGAGTAATTGGGGAAGTGCTTGGTCATGTCGAACAACTTGTAGGGGATACCTTTTTAGAATACCGATTGAAAGCATTAATTAATCAAGATTTATTTGAATTTAAAGGTTCACTAGAAGAAATGCGTTTTTATAGTGTGAAGTTGAGTAAATAAAAAATACATTCCGTTTATGAAAAAGCTTGTAGTTTTAAAACTACAAGCTTTATTTTTTTAGTTGAATTTGGGCTATACATAAGCTTCCTACAGTTGGCCTACAACATATGTATGTTAATGGAAATGAATGAAAAGAAGGTGATATGTTAATATGTATAACCAACAAAATTATCCATATGATCAAGGAATGTATTATAATCCGCAAAACTACGGATATGAATCTGTAAATGAAGCGAGAGATATTGAACAAGAAGATTACAGACCAGATGATGCGGAAGATGCTCCAACGTCACCACCACCATCACAAGCTCCATCTTTACCGTCAACATTTGCTTCTCCTGCACAAGCTGGCAATATGAAATCATGGATGTGTAATTGCTTAGGAAGATGGGGATATTTACGTTTACATCGTCCTGGGCCTTTCGGAAGAGACTTATGGTTCTTTCCGACAGAAGTTAGAAGAAACGGAGTCTCAGGATACACTTGGCAAGGTGGCCGACGTCGTAAAGTAAGTTACCGATATCAACAAATTAGTAATTTTATGTGCTTTGCATAAAGAAGAGTGAGAGAGTAGAAAGATTATACTTTCTCACTTTTTTATTTTTCAATATACGAAGTAAGATTTTGATTAAAAATTTACAATTTTCACGTTTTTATTAGAGTATAATGCAAATGTTGGCTGGTTTTCAAAAAAAAATGAGAGTGAGGGAATACAATGTCAATGAAAAATAAAGTTGGACTAAGAATAGAAGATGGTATTAATTTAGCTTCAGCTCATTTTAAAGAAGATGCTTATGAAATTTATAAAGAATCAAGAAAAGTGCAACCTGTCCTATTTGTAAATAAAAATGAATTAGGTGCGGAGTGGCTTATTACAAGATATGAAGATGCTCTGCCACTTTTAAAAGATAATCGCTTAAAAAAAGATCTAGCAAATGTGTTTCCTCAAGATACAAAGAACATGTATCTTTCCGTTGACAATAGTGATCATTTAACTACGCACATGTTAAATTCAGATCCACCTAACCACAGTCGTTTACGATCTTTAGTTCAAAAAGCTTTTACACCGAAGATGATTACACAATTAGACGGAAGAATTCAGAGAATAGCGGATAATTTAATAAGTGAGATAGAGCGAAAAGGTACATTAAATCTTGTGGATGATTATTCATTCCCATTACCGATTATTGTAATAAGCGAGATGCTAGGAATTCCAAAAGAGGATCAAGCGAAATTTAGAATTTGGTCGCATGCTGTCATTGCATCGCCAGAAACACCTGAAGAAATAAAAGATATTGAAAAGAAACTATCTGAATTTATTACATATCTTCAATATTTAGTTGATGTAAAACGACAAAATCCAAAAGAAGATTTGGTCAGTGCTTTAATACTTGCAGAAAGCGAAGGGCATAAACTTAGTGCTCCGGAGCTATATTCAATGATTATGTTACTTATCGTAGCTGGACACGAGACAACTGTGAATTTAATTACAAATACAGTATTAGCACTTCTTGAAAATCCAGAACAATTACAGTTATTAAAAGAAAATCCAAAACTAATTGATTCAGCTATTGAGGAAGGATTACGATATTATTCTCCAGTAGAGATTACGACTGCAAGATGGGCGGCTGAGCCGTTTCAAATTCACGAACAAACAATCCAAAAAGGAGATATGGTTATTATCGCATTAGCTTCAGCAAACCGTGATGAAACAGTATTTGAAAACCCAGAAGTATTTGATATTACACGAGAAAATAACCGTCATATTGCCTTTGGGCATGGTAGTCATTTCTGCCTAGGTGCACCACTTGCTAGGTTGGAAGCAAAGATTGCTATTACTACTTTGTTAAAGCGGATGCCTGAACTACAAATAAAAGGCGATCGTGAAGACATTAAATGGCAAGGCAATTATTTAATGCGTTCTTTAGAGGAATTGCCTTTGACTTTCTAGAATAGTTAAATTGAGACATGCATACATTGAAAATGTTTTACATAGAGTATGTATGTGTTATTTAAATTCGAAACGGAAGGGTGAAAACATCCCAATGATCAACTAATTCTATTTTTAAGAGATCTTCGTTAAAAAACGAAATATTCTTCTGAATAGGATTAGTCTGTACATGTATAGAAAAGGGATGTATTTCGCTCTGCGAATATATAGTCTTTTTATATGATTTGTGCTGCCTCCTGTTCAGAACATGAAATAGGAGGCTTTTTTATGTCGACGACTATAGAACCGAAACAAAATCATGGGGTATCACAAGTTTTAAAAAATCGGTTTGTACAGGGAATTCTTGCATCAGCATTATTTTTACAAATAGGAATATGGGTTCGAAACTTTGCGGTATTATTGTATGTTATGGAAATGACGAAAGGTGATGCTTTCGCTATATCAATGATTTCAGTTGCTGAATTCGCCCCAATTTTTATTTTTTCATTCATTGGTGGAACTTTTGCTGATAGGTGGAGGCCGAAGAGGACAATGATATGGTGTGAAACGTTAAGTGCGATTTCAGTATTCGCTGTATTAATTACTCTTATGTTTGGAACGTGGAAAATCGTGTTTTTTGTGACGCTAATCTCTGCAATCCTTTCGCAGTTTTCTCAACCATCTGGAATGAAGTTGTTTAAACAACATTTATCGACGGAACAAATTCAATTAGCAATGTCTATATATCAAACGATATTTGCAATATTTATGGTATTAGGACCAATTCTCGGAACATTTATTTTTCATAGTTTTGGAATTTATATTTCAATCGTCATAACAGGTATCGCATTTTTACTTGCGGCAGTTGTTTTGTTATTTCTTCCGAAAGATCTCGAGAATGAAAATGAGAAGAAAGAAATCACACTAATGCAGGAAATGCTGGATGGTATTAAATATGTAAAAAAGAAAAAAGCATTAACTTTGCTAGGGTTTTGTTTTATGGCAGCAGGACTAGGTATAGGTTTAATTCAGCCACTAGGCATATTTATTGTGACAGAGCAATTAGGTTTATCAAAAGAAAGCTTACAATGGTTATTAACAGTCAATGGTGCGGGAATGATTGTTGGCGGAGCTTTAGCGATGATGTTTGCGAAAAACGTTGCCCCGCAAAAAATGTTAATTGTAGGTATGCTCGGTCAGGCAATTGGAATTGGTATTATAGGCTACTCTACAAATTTATGGGTGACACTTACAGCACAACTTTTTAGTGGTTTAGCCCTACCGTGTATTCAAATAGGGATAAATACACTTATTATACAAAATAGTGATACAGATTTTATTGGTAGAGTAAATGGCATTTTAAGTCCACTATTCACCGGTTCAATGGTAGTAACGATGAGTATAGCTGGTTCATTAAAGGAGATGTTCTCATTAGGTACGATGTATGAGGGGACGGCTCTACTATTTGTTATTGGATTATTGTTTATCTTACCTATATACAATTTAAAGCCAGTAATAGCAGTAGAAAGTGAAATGAATGGTAAAGGAAGTGCTGTGCAACATGAATCCTAATCCAAATGTTAAATACCCAATTGAAGGAAATCAAAGCGTTCATTTTATAAAAAATACAATAACGAAATCTAATATACTTGTTGGTGACTATTCTTATTATGATGCAAAACATGGGGAAACATTAGAAGATCGAGTGTTATATCATTATGAATTCATCGGGGATCGTCTCGTTATTGGAAAGTTTTGTTGTATTGCATCTGGAGTTACCTTTATTATGAACGGAGCGAATCATCGAATGGATGGATTTTCGGCATATCCTTTTAATATTTTTGGGAATGGCTGGGAGAAATTCACACCGAACTTGTCTGAATTACCGTATAAAGGAGATACAGTTATAGGAAATGACGTTTGGATTGGCATGGATACAACTATTATGCCCGGAATAAAAATAGGGGATGGTGCAATAATTGCAGCTAAATCTGTTGTGACTAGAGACGTCGCACCATATACAATTGTTGGCGGAAACCCTGCAAATAAAATAAAAGAGAGATTTTCAAATGCAATAATAGAAAAATTATTGCAAATACAATGGTGGCATTTTGACATTGAGAAGATAACAGAAAATATCGATGCTATTGTACGAGGAGATATAGAATTATTAAGAAGCTAAAAAGGTAATAAAAAATGCATGGCAAAGAGTATCATACCTCCGAATTTTGTTAATGATAATAGAACAAGGAGGTGTGATACTATGGCACAAGACGTTTTATGTGAAGTAAACAACTGTAAATTTTGGGCTAACGGTAATAAATGTAGTGCAGATGCAATTTATGTAGTAAGTCATAAAGGTAAACATGCATCTACAACGGAAGAAACAGATTGCAAAACTTTCGATCCAGAAATATAAATTTTTGAAGGGTAGCCAACTCGAGGTTGCCCTTTTATTAATTATAGTATTGATAATAAATCTCATTTTCATTCATTATTTTTTACTTTTCTTGTTATTTTTTATATTTTCTTCATAAGAGATATAATCCAATGTAATTCATGTTCAATACGTGATTTAGTAAATTCAACAACTTCTGTAATAAAAGGTGAGACAACGTCAAGGGATTGGATGGCTGTAAGTTGTTCTCGAAGCACGTTTTGGCGCGTAGTCAAAATTTCTTTTCTAGCCTCGTAATCAAGTTTTTCGAAGAGCGCGATACGCACAAGGAATTCAGTATTGTTTGTCGCAATTTTTTCAGGAAACTCTCTTAGTATTTCATAAAAAATTTCTTCCCCTGTTTCAGTTATGTCGTACATATTTCGGTTTGGCTTTCCGACTTGTTTATGTATTTTTTTCGTTATAGCACCCATATTTTCGAAGCGCCGAAGAGCGGGATAAAGTGTGTTATGATTTAATTCGAAATTCTCACCTAACCGATTTTGAATATTTTTCTTTATTTCATAGCCGTATTTTGGTCCTGTCGTTAATTCAGCTAGTAGTAAAATATCAACGTACATAAAAATCCCCCTTATATATTTCTCAAGTTCTCCAATAAAAAATCTTCTTTAACATATGTTAAAATAACATATGTTAGATTATACAACTTTGAACTACCGACCTAACACTTTTATTGTAAAAGAAAAGGGAGGAAAGAACTATGGCTTCGCCTGAAAATGTGATTTTAGTTCATGAAATTTCAAAGCTGAAAACAAAAGAAGAATTGTGGAATCCGTATGAGTGGTATCAATTTATGAGGGAGAATCATCCGGTTCATTATGATGAGGAGCAGGATGTATGGAATGTTTTTTTATACGATGATGTAAATCGAGTTTTATCGGATTATCGCTTGTTTTCAAGTAGAAGGGAGCGAAGACAATTCGCAATCCCTCCTTTAGAAACTAGAATAAATATAAACGCTACTGATCCACCAGAACATCGCAATGTACGTTCTATTGTTTCTAAAGCATTTACTCCAAGAAGTTTAGAGCAATGGAAACCCCGAATACAGGCTATCGCAAATGAACTTGTACAACATATTGGAAAATATAGTGAGGTTAATATCGTTGAAGAGTTTGCTGCACCTTTACCTGTTACCGTCATATCCGATTTATTAGGAGTGCCAACAACTGACCGTAAAAAAATTAAAGCATGGTCTGATATTTTATTTATGCCGTATAGTAAAGATAAATTTAACGATTTGGATGTGGAAAAAGGAATTGCGTTAAATGAATTTAAAGCATACCTTCTTCCGATTGTCCAAGAAAAACGATATCACTTAACGGATGACATTATTTCAGATTTAATACGAGCGGAGTATGAAGAGGAAAGGTTAACTGATGAAGAAATTGTAACTTTTTCATTAGGTTTATTAGCAGCTGGTAATGAAACGACTACAAATTTAATTATTAATAGTTTTTATTGCTTTTTAGTGGATTCACCTGGAATTTATCAAGAATTAAGAGAAGAACCTAAATTAGTTGCAAAAGCGATTGAGGAAGTATTACGCTATCGCTTTCCTGTTACATTAGCTCGGAGGATTACAGAAGATACAAATATATTTGGACCTTTAATGAAAAAGGATCAGATGATTGTTGCGTGGGTTAGTGCAGCAAATTTAGATGAGAAAAAATTCTCACAAGCTTCTAAGTTTAATTTACACCGAATAGGAAATGAAAAGCATTTAACTTTTGGTAAAGGGCCTCACTTTTGTTTAGGGGCACCACTTGCACGTTTAGAAGCTGAGATTGCATTAAGTACCTTTATAAATACTTTTGAAAAAATAGAGTTAGCTCCATCTTTCAATTTAGAAAAATGTATATTGGAAAATGAACAAACCTTAAAACACTTACCTATTCACTTAAAAACTCAATAAATCGTTCAACAAGGTACATTGTATTGTACCTTGTTTTTTATTTCTCAATTGTAAAATTTTAATGTGTTTTATAGTATGGAGGTGTGTGGAAAAAGAGTAGAGGAGGGTGCTTATGTTAACGTGCAATGGGAGTAAAACGTTTCAAACATTTATTAAAGCTGTAACTGATTTAATAGATGGTGATTTATTGGAAGAACAAATCGTGTGTGAAATTGAAAAATTACTAGAAGAACTTTTAGAAAAGAAAACATGGCTTCCGTTAGATAAACAGAATGCGAATTCGACTCAATATGCACGTCACTTACTGTATGAAGATCCGTTCAAACGTTTTGAAGTATTAGCTCTCGTATGGAAAGATGGGCAGGCTACACCTTTACATGATCATGATGGCACATGGGGAGTAGAAGGTGTTTATTCAGGAAGGATAATGGTACAGAATTTTATACAAACGAAGCAACTTGGAAGTTCATTGTTTTATTTAACACATACAGGAAATCTGTATTTGGGAGAAGGAGAAACGGATAAAGTAATACCACCAGCTGATTGTCATATTCTTGAAATTAGCGAAAATGAAAACGTTATCACGATTCATATTTACGGAAAGTGTTTAGAAAAATTTAAAGTATATACTCCAACTGAAGAAAAAAATGTGTACATGTGTGAGACAAAATATACTAGTTATAATTCATAGTTTAAAATCCAAAGCTTTTTTTAAATCCAAAGCTTTGGATTTTATTTATAATTATTTCTTGACCTGAAACGCTTTTCATAAATTATAAATAAGGAGTAGCTCACGAGTACCGTATGAAAACGATACCTTTTATTTAATTAGAACTCGTGTATTTATAGAAAGTGGTGAAGAAATAATGAGGTTAATCGCAATTGATTTAGATGGAACTCTTCTTTCGGGAAATAAAATGATTAGTAAAGAAAATGCAGAAGCAATTCGAAAATGTCAGGAAGCTGGCCATGTTGTAGCAATTTGTACAGGACGTTCTATGGTGGATATTGAACGACTATTGTTAGAAGTTGATTTAGAGTGTCCGATTATTGCGGAAAATGGTGCACTTATATATAAAGATAAAAAAATGATGAAGAGATATCCGATTCAAAATATGCAAGCACTTGAGATTGTAGAATATCTTGAAGAGAATGGCTTGTATTATCAACTTTATACTGATAAAGGTGTGTATGTACCGGATTATGGAGTAGAGAGTGTACGTAATGAAATTGAGTATGTGAAGAATTCAAAAGGAAATTTCGACTTGAAAGAGTTAGAAACAATCGCAGCCTTATACCTTGAGCATACAGCGTTTCATAGTGCGAAAAGTTGTAAACCAATTGTAGAAATGGATATACATGTGCATAAACTTTTACCGTTTTCTTATGACATAGAGAAATTAAAAAAATTAAAAGAAACGTTTCTGCATAATACCGATTTAGCAATTACATCTTCATATTGGCATAATTTAGAGATTAATCATCGAGATGCTCAAAAAGGAAATGGATTATATACTTTAGCAAAACATCTTAATATTCCAGTTGAAAATACTGTAGCAATAGGTGATGGACTTAACGATGTTTCAATGATGGAAAAAGCAAATGTATCAATTGCGATGGGAAACGCAGTAGATGAAATAAAGGCAATTTGTCAGTACGAGACGTTATCAAATGAAGAACATGGTGTTGCACATGCTTTATATAAATTTGTAATGTAATAAAAAGAAAAAAAGAATCCAAGTAGGATTCTTTTTTTCTTTTTATTAGGGGTAAGGTATTCTATGATATTCATAGAAGCCTTATTACACTCCATTATATAGAATATATTGGAATAAATGTTTATAATTTTCATATTAATTGTGAAAATTTTATGAACTTTACTTTTATTGTGTTTTAATACCGCTACTAGTGGCGCGTAAGACTCACATATGAAAACTTGGTGGACGTAAGGAGGTTAAGTGAGATTCGCACTGTTTATATAATCACGATTCGTGTGGCTAATAATGTATGAGGGATAAATAACACTTATTGATTTAAGTTTCACTTCATACGTATATAATTTTCTGTTTTTAATTGAAAAATAGAATTTGTTTGAATAATTATTCTACAGCTATATACCTATGCACACTTTCTTCGTATAATGGAGAAGTATGAATTTTAAATTTGTATAAATTTTACATATAGAGGTGAAAAAGGGATGAATGCGCGGCTAATGGAACTTATTGATGTGAGTACAATAGAAACCATGGCAGAACAATTTTATAATTTAACCAACATATCACATCAACTTCTTGATGCTGAAAACGAATGTATATTTTCATTTGGAATTAATGAAATGAAAGTATGTAAACTTCCCAAAATTGAAATCCCCATTTTCTTATACAATCAATATTTAGGGTCTTTTGCTGTATGGTCCGAAAAAAGCGAAATCTTCCATTGTAAAAAATATTTCGAAATGCTTTCTAACCTCATTATAGACGGGGGAAAAAAAGTATTTCAAACCCAAAATACATCGTTACTTTCTCGAAAAGAGGAAGAATTACATACGATCTTACAAAATATGCCCGTTATGGTTGATGCGCTTGACTACAATGGAGATTTTGTTTTGTGGAATCGAGAATGTGAGATTGTAACAGGCTATACTTCTGAAGAAATAATTGGGAATCCAGACGCACTTCGATTACTGTATCCTGACCATAATTATCGCAATCAAATACAAAATAAATTTTTGACTTGCGGAAAAAATTTTAGAGATTGGGAAATGCGTTTAACATGTAAAAATGGAGAAATCAAAACGATAATGTGGTCCAATATATCAGAGCAGTTTCCTGTAAAAGGATTTAGTTACTGGGCTGTTGGTGTAGATATTACACATTTAAAAGCGATAGAAGAGCAATTAATACAACAAACTTCTGAATTAGAATTAATTTTTAAAGCTTTACCAGATTTATGTTTTTTAACAGAAGATGATGGGACAATTATAGATTATAAAGCAGGATCTCCTACAAAATTTTACGTACCCGCAGAAGCTTTTATGGGAAAGAAGTTTTACGAAATATTACCATCTGCAGTAGCGCAGCAATTTCAAGAAGCAATTCGCCAATTGAAAGAAGAAGGAAAGAATGTAATTGTAGAATATCCTCTAACACTTAATGGAAGTATCGATTTCTTTGAAGCTAGATGTTTACCATTATTACAAGATAAAATTATGATTATTGTACGTGATATTACAGAGCGGAAAAAGGCAGAAGAATTGCTAAATAAATCAGATACACTTGCGGCAATTGGTCAATTAGCAGCCGGTGTAGCTCATGAAGTGAGAAACCCATTAACTGTAATTAAAGGATTTATACAGTTATTCCAAATTAATAAAGAAGATCAAGAAAAATATTTTGACCTTATGCTTTCCGAAATAGAAAGAATAGAAGCAATCCTCCAAGAGTTTTTGTCGATTGCTAAAACTGATGAAATAAATACAGAAAAGAAAAATATTTATCAAATTTTTAAAAATGTCGTATCACTAATTAATACAAAAGCAATCATGACAAATATTCAAGTTGAACTATTTACAGATTCCAAAGAGATAATCATTGAATGCTCAGAAAATCAATTGAAACAAGTATTTATTAATATTTTGCAAAATTCAATTGAAGCAATGCTAGATGGTGGGGAAATTTCAATCCATATAAAAGAAATACATAAAAATGGTGTAATTATTAGTGTAATAGATGAAGGAATAGGAATACCTGAAGAAAGAATTAAAAGATTAGGTGAACCTTTTTATAGTACGAAAGAAAAGGGTACCGGTATTGGATTGATGTTAAGTTATAAAATTATTGAAAGTCATCAAGGAACAATAAGTATAATGAGTGAGGTTGGCGTCGGGACAACTGTAACTATTTACTTGCCGAAAATTCAGAGTAAACAATCTCTATCAAATTGTGATGATAGATGTATTTCAATACGTTCTAATATTAACTCCTAAAATACTTAATACCCAAGAACAAAGCTAAGCTTTTGTTCTTGGGTATTTTTATATTTAATTTAGTAAACTTTACTTTTTCTTTATATTTGTTTTAATTTCTATTAAGTTTTAAACGTTATATTAATATACGTACAAAGTAATGTGTGGAAATTGTACATTACTTTTAATATAGAGAGCTAAAAAATATTAAAAATGTTGTAAGGAGGAGATTATGACAGGGTGAAAAAGAAAGAGAAAAAGAGTGGTAGAGCACTACCTATACGGTTAAATATTTTATTCTTTTGCGTATTTTTATTATTTTCTGGAATTATAATCCAGTTAGGTAAAGTACAAATTTTCGATGGAGAAACATACAAGAATGAAGTAGAAAAAAGAGAGAATGCAACTGTTAGTCTTACAGTACCACGCGGCAAAATTTATGACCGTGAAGGGAATTCAGTGGTGGACAATAAGTCTTTACGTACGATTACATATACAAAGGTGAAAGGTGTAAAATCGGAAGAAATGCTAAAAACTGCAAGACAACTTGCAGAAATAATTGAAATGCCGCAAGAAGATATAGATAAGTTAACCGAGACGGATAAGAAAGATTTTTGGATGCAGTTAAATCCAAAACTTACTCAAGATTTAGTATCTAAAAAAGAAATAGATAAGTTTAGAGTAAAGGATATTAACGGAAAAGAGTTAGACAAAAAAATAGAAGAGTTAAAAAGAAAGCGAGTTACAGAAAAAAATCTTCAAGAATTAACAGCAAAAGACATAGAAGTGTTAGCTATTAAAAGTAAAATGACTTCAGGTTATCAAATGGTACCTCAAATTATAAAAAAAGATGTTAGTGAAAAGGAATATGCTGTGGTTAGCGAAAATTTAGCAAATCTCCCTGGGGTTGACGCATCAGTTGATTGGGAACGGCTCTATGTAAATGATGGCTTATTCCGTTCAGTCCTTGGAAATGTTTCGAATGCTGATGAGGGATTACCACGTGAACGATTAGATTATTATTTAGTGCGGGAGTATAGCCGGAATGACCGGGTCGGGAAAAGTTACATCGAACAGCAATACGAAGATGTACTTCATGGCACGAAAGAAAAAGTAAGAAGTATTGCTGATAAACAAGGTAATACAATTAGAACGGAGACAGTTTCTGAAGGGAAAAGCGGCAAGAATTTAACGTTAACAATTGATATGGAATTACAGAAAAAAGTAGAAGAGAGTATAGAAAAAATATTAAAGGCATATAAAGGTTCAGAATCAATGTTAGACCGTGCTTTCGTTGTAATGATGAATCCGAAAAACGGCCAAGTATTATCGATGGCTGGGAAAAGACTTGTAGAAAAAGATGGGAAAATGGAAGTAGAAGATTACGCTTTAGGTACGCTGACAAGTTCATACGAGCTTGGATCAACTGTTAAAGGTGCTACAGTATTAACCGGATTTGAAACAAAAGCTATAACACCGGGAACACATTTTTATGATGCACCTATGAAGTTTAAAGGAACTAAGGAGAAAAAGTCATGGAAAGATTTTGGAGATATAGATGACCTAAGAGCTTTACAAGTTTCCTCTAACGTTTATATGTTTAACACAGCATTAAAAATTGCTGGTGTGGATTATGTAAAGAACAGTTCACTAGATATTAAACAAGAATACTTTGATAAGATGAGATATTATTTCAGACAATTTGGTTTAGGTGTTCCAACAGGTATTGATTTACCGAATGAAACAGCGGGGCAAATTGGGAGAAAAGATAATCAGCCAGGTTTCTTATTAGACTTTTCTATTGGTCAGTATGATACGTATACACCACTTCAGCTTGCACAATATATTTCAACTATTGCAAATGGCGGGTATCGTATGAAACCACAAATTCTTCAAGAAATTAGGGAACAAACCGTTCAAAAAGATGAGGTCGGTAAAGTAGTACAATCAATAGAACCCGTTGTTTTAAATAGAATTGATATGAAAGAAGAATATATCAATCAAGTAAAAGAAGGCTTTAGGAAAGTATTCCAAGAAGGGGATGGAACGGGAGTAAGGGCGTTCCAAAAAGCACCCTATAAACCAGCTGGAAAAACAGGAACTGCACAGACTGTATACGGTGGAGAAAGTGATATTGGGAGAAATGAGAAAGGCAATCGTAGAGAATGCTATAATTTAACATTAGCAGGATATGCGCCATATGATGATCCAGAAGTAGCATTTTCCGTTGTAGTACCATGGGTTATAAATGATAAGTCTGGTATTAACTCTGATATTGGAAAAGAAGTTTTAGATGCTTATTTTGATTTAAAAAATAAGCGATTAACTGGCGAAGTACCAAAAATAGATGACTCTAAGGAGAATTAAAATATACGAAACGTCTCTGGCATTTATATGAACTAGAGACGTTTTTACATACGAATAGATTAGAAATGAGGTATATATGAAGCAATTGATTCTAAAAGATTGGAGAAAAATATGTAGGTATATTTTAATTATAATAGGAATTATTATTATTAATAAGTCATTTTTATTTTGTGTGGTAGAAGGAATTTCGATGCAACCTACTTTGAATGAAAATAATCGCATACTAGTTAATAAGGCTAGTGCTTATTTTTCTTCTTTTCATCATGGTGATGTTGTAATAATAAAAAAAGAAGACGAGCCTACATACTACGTGAAACGAATTATTGGATTACCAGGGGATAACATACAATTAAGAAACGATGTGGTATATATTAACGGTAAAAAGCGAGATGAGTTGTATATACAGTTAGATATGTCACAAGTATCAAATCATTTTTCAAACTTTAGAGAAATGAAAGTTCCCTCGCATAAATTATTTGTATTAGGTGATAATCGAAATCATAGTAAAGATAGTAGGAATACACTTGGACTTATCGATGAGTCACATGTAATAGGTAAAGTGAAAATGGTATATTATCCATTTGATCAAATAAAATGGTTAAAATAATTCTATTAACTATTCACGTTTTATAAAATAATTCATATATTGATAGCATAGGACAAGCAGAAAAGCTTATCCTAACCTCAGAGAACACTCCTTATCACAGTTAGGCATCTACTTATGTAGATGCCTTTTCCGATGACTGATAATTATTTATCAACCTAAAGTAGTAAGCATATTGGGACTATTAGAGGAAGATTGCTTGTAATAATAACAGTACGATTAATAAGAACATTGAATTGTAAGGAGTGAGAAATACGTGTTGAATATTTTAATAATTAATTTTCCTGCAGAGGGACATGTAAATCCTACATTAAGTTTAGTAAAGGCCTTTACTGAAAGAGGAGATAACGTACACTATATTACAACGGAAAACTTTAAGGAAAGGCTTGAAGTTTTGGGGGCTATTGTACATACTCATCCGGATTTATTAAAGGAGATTTCTATTGATAATGAAACTTCATATGGATTAAAATCTTTCTTTCATGTACATGTTCAAACTTCTTTATATATATTAGAAATTACGAAAGAATTATGTAAAAGCATAAATTTTGATTTCGTAGTTTATGATATATTTGGTGCCGGAGAGTTAGTAAAGGAATATTTACAAGTTCCAGGCATAGTTTCCTCTCCTATATTTTTAATTCCACCAGAATTATTGGAAACCTTGCCTTTTCATCCAAATGCAGAAATACAATTCCAACCCGATGAACTCTCTGAAAAGTTACTGTATCAAATGGAACATGAATTTGGAGTAAAGCCCAAAAATAATCTTCAATTTATGCATAATAAGGGAGATATTAGTCTCGTGTATACAAGTCGTTATTTTCAGCCTAATAGCGATTCGTTCGGAGAAAACAATGTTTTTATTGGACCGAGTATTATAAAGCGCAAAACAAATGCAAAGTTTCCACTTGAATTGCTTTCAAAAAAGAAAGTTATTTATATTTCAATGGGAACACTTCTTGAAGGGCTCGAACCATTTTTTAATACTTGTATTGATGCTTTTTCAAATTTCGAAGGGATTGTAGTAATGGCGATCGGTGATAGAAATGATATTTCAAAAATTAAGCAAGCGCCAGACAACTTTATTATAGCCCCTTACGTACCTCAATCAGAAATATTAAGTGAAGCAGATGTTTTTATTACACATGGTGGAATGAATAGTGTGCACGATGCAATTTATTACAATGTCCCATTTGTGATAATACCGCATGATAAAGATCAACCTATGATAGCGCAAAGATTAACTGAGCTTGAGGCAGCACATAGATTATTGAAAGAGCATGTTAATGTGCAAACTTTAAAAGAGGCGGTAACAGACGTTCTTTCAAATAAAAAGTATAGACATGGCATTCGAAAACTGAATGAAAGTTTTTTAGAGTGTGGTGGTTCCAAAAGAGCCATTGCAGTTATTGATGCTCTTTTAAATAAATAGTTCGGACAATATAAAAGCATAGAGGATCCACCTTTATGCTTTTATATTATTATCCAGCAAATTGTACAGCAGTATTTGCATGTAAAAAAGCAGTATCAAAAACAGGAACAGTAAGGTCATTTTGGGAAATAAGCAATGGTATTTCAGTACAGCCTAGTAATATACCTTCCGCACCGTTTTGAATTAATGAATTGGTAATTTGTATTAGTTTCTCTCTTGAAGTTTCTGAAATAATGCCTCTACTTAATTCGTTTAATATGACGTGATGGATAAAAGTTCTTTCTTCGTCATTTGGGATAATTGTCTCAATGTTATATTTTGCTAGTCGTGATGTATAGAAATCTTGTTCCATCGTTTGTTTTGTTCCTAATAGTCCGATACGTTTTATATTCTGTTCTACCATTTCTTTAGCACTTACATCACCGATATGAAGAAGTGGGATTGATATTGCTTGTTCTACTTCCTCAGCAAATAAATGGACCGTATTTGAACACATTAGTAAACATTCCGCCCCGGACTTTTCAACCTTTTTAGCAACTGTGACTAATTCGTTTTTCACTTCTTCATATTGATGGTTTTGTAATAAAGTAGTTACTTCTCCAAAATCCATACTATATAAAACTAGCTTCGCATTTTGATCGTATTGAGAGATTGTTAGAGTATTAATATGTTTATAGTATAGTGATGTAGATTCCCAGCTTAACCCACCAATTAAACCAATTACTTTCATCATACATTCCCCCCTGTAACAATTTTGAATTTATTATTTCATAATTCCGATAAGAATACAATGATTTAAATGCACTATTTAATAAAAAATAAAAATAATTAGAAAAGTGTTGAAATTTATCTTTCTTAGTGCCATAATACGAATTATAAATTAATACTTATCCAGAGAGGTAGAGGGAACGGCCCTATGAAGCCTCAGCAACCCCTATGTAATTACATAGGAAGGTGCTAATTCCGCAGAGGACATTATGTGTCTTTTGAAAGATAAGGGGATTCTTGTACGTGAAAGAAAATGACCTCTTATTTAAGAGGTCATTTTTTGTTGTATAGAAAGGAAGTGTCGATGCATAATTTATTTTCAAAAGAAATATAGAGTATTAAAAGTTGAATAATACGAGAGGGGAATTGTAATGAACAAATTAACGACAAAGCTAGTAGTAGCTATTGGAATTGGAGCAGCTTTATACGGGGTATTAGGGCTTTGGGGATTTTCTATCGCACCGAATACATTTATTAAACCCGCATTGGCTATTTTAACAGTTTTTGGAGCGTTATTTGGCCCGGTAGCAGGACTTTTAATAGGACTCATCGGTCATACCGTTACAGATACGATCGCTGGTTGGGGTATTTGGTGGGGATGGGTTATTAGTTCAGGTATTATTGGTTTTGCAATGGGACTCATACAAAAAAGAGTTGGTTTTAGTGTAAAACATGGAACGTATAATAACCGTGATATTTCTTATTTTGCAATTGCAGGGTTAATTGGTATTGTCATTGCTATTATATTTGCTGGGGCATTCGATATTATTGTGATGGGAGAACCGTTTGACAAAATAGTTATACAAGTACTAGGCGCAACAATTGCAGACGTTATCGTATTTTTAGTTCTTGGCTTACCAATCACGATCGGCTTAGCGAAATCAAATAAGAAACATACACATTTAAAAATTGAAAAGTAGGGATGAATACATGCAACCAATTATTTCTTTTGAACAATTTACCTTTCAATATAGGCATGCCACGCAGCCTACTTTAAAAAATATTACATTTCAAATATATCCTGGGGAAAAGGTACTTATCGCTGGACGAAGTGGTTCAGGTAAGTCAACATTAGCGCATTGTATAAATGGGCTAATCCCATTTTCTTACGAAGGGATAAGTACCGGTAACATTTTAATAGCTGGAAAGGACCCGAGAAAAGGTAGTGTTTTTGAGCAGAGTAAACACGTAGGGACAATATTACAAGATCAAGATTCACAATTTATAGGTCTTACTGTCGAAGAGGATGTAGCATTTGCATTAGAAAACGATTGTGTAAATCAAATAGAAATGAGAAAGATTGTTACGGATTCTTTAAACAAGGTAAGCATGCAGGACTTTCATACACAAAGTCCACATGAATTATCAGGAGGTCAAAAACAGACAGTCTCTCTTGCAGGTCTGCTAACGACAAATGCAGATATATTATTATTTGATGAACCGTTAGCTAATTTGGATCCTGCATGTAGTTTGAATACAATAGAACTCATTAAAAATATACATGAGAAATATAATAAAACAATTGTAATTATTGAACATCGAATAGAAGAAATTTTAAACCTTGATTTAGATAAAATTATTTTAATAGACGAGGGGGAAGTTATTGCCATTGGTTCACCGGATAGTATTTTAAATTCTAATATATTACCAAATATCGGACTAAGAGAACCTATTTATATAGAGGCGCTAAAGAAATTAAATTTTGACAGTAATAATGTTAGGGTATTTCCAATTGAAAATCTTCGTAATGCAGGCGTTCATAGCCTATTAAAGAACTGGATGCAGAAGCAAGTTTCATCAAAAAACAAATATATTAAAAAAGCTTTATGCAAGATAGAAAATTTATCATTTACGTACAATAACAAACATACAGCCTTAGAAGATATCAACCTTTCAATAGGAGAGGGAGAAATAGTAGCGTTATTGGGTCATAATGGAGCAGGGAAATCGACATTAGCTCATACTCTTATAGGAATAAATAAAACAAAGAATGGGAGAATAACATTCGATGGAGAAAATATAAATTCTTGGTCTATTCGTAAACGCGGGGAAGTTATTTCTTACGTTATGCAAAATCCAAATCAAATGATTACACAGCCTACTGTTTTAGAAGAGGTTTCATATTCATTAAAATTAAAAAAGGTTTCTAAAGATGAGATTGAGACAAGAGTCGAAAAAGCTTTAAGAATTTGTGGATTATATCCATTTCGTAACTGGCCAATTCAGGCATTAAGCTATGGACAAAAAAAGAGGGTTACTATTGCATCTGTACTTATAACAAACCCAAAAATTATTGTATTAGATGAGCCGACAGCTGGACAAGATTATTACCATTACAAACAGTTTATGTCGTTTATTAGAAAATTGGCTGGAAGGGGCATATCCTTTATTATTATCACACACGATATGAATCTTGCTTTAGAATATGCAGATCGAGCGGTAGTTCTGCATGAAGGGAAAATTATTGCGGACAATACTGTATCTGCTGTTTTAGGGGATCAAGGAATGTTACAAAGAGCTAATCTACGAGAGATTTCATTAATAAAACTAGCTAAATTAAGCGGAATTCCAACTCCAGAAACATTTGTGAAACTCTATATTGAGGCTAATAGGAGGGAGGAATATGCATAATACGTATTTTTATCGTATGGATGGTGCAATTAAATTATCTATATTTATATTTTGTATGACACTTACTTTTTTATTTTTTGATTTTCGTATATTGCTAATTTTATTTATTGTTGGATGTATCGGCCTCTTAATTGCAAAAATTCAATTGCGTAAAATAATAGTTATTTTCAGCGTTATATTTACATTTAGTTTATTAAATTCCGTTATGATTCTTTTTATTACGCCCACCCATGGATCGGAATTAACGGGATCGTATACCTCTTTTTTTTATATAGGTTATGCAACAATTACATATGAAACTTTATTTTATGCAGCTACACTTTCATTGAAATATTTTACGTTATTACCATTTACACTTCTCTTTATTTATACAACTCATCCAAGTGAATTTGTAAGCAGCTTAAATAAATTTGCTGTTCCTTATAAAATTACATATGCAATAAATATTGCACTGCGTTATATACCAAGCATTCAATCTGAATATATAATCATTAGACACGCACAGGAAGCAAGAGGCGTACCTTTTGAAAAAGGAGAAGCGAGCTTGTGGATTCGTATGAAAAACCGTGTTTTAATTTTTTGGCCACTTATTATTCATTCATTAGAAAGGATTGATACTGTTTCAAATGCAATGGATTTAAGAGGTTTTGGAAAAAAGGATAAACGAACGTGGTACTATGCAAAGGACGCACAAAAGGAGGATTACATCACACTTTTTGTTGGTATTATCATTTTGGTTATTGCAGTTTACTTAAAGCTGAATGTATTCCAAAGTTTCTGGTACCCATTTTAAAGCACTCTCAATAGAGTGCTTTTACTAATTTTTATGAAGACATGCTCAAAAATGGGAGATACACATACTGTATAATACGAACCAGTTAAAAAAATCAACTCCCTATTAGTTTTCAAACCAAAAGGAGGAAAAAACATGAGTTTCGGTGGTTCTTGTGGTTTTGGTGGAGGTTTCGCTTTATTAGTTGTGTTGTTTATTTTATTAATAATTGTTGGATGCAGCTGTTGGGGCTGAGGATACTAATTTCTAATTAGTCTCTACAAAATGTAAACTTAAAAAACATAGTAGGTACTTTTTGTATCGTAATAAATGAAAAAGGAGCTTAATAGCTCCTTTTTCATTTATTATACGAAATCTCCTCATTACTGCATTTAGGTAATGTGATTGTTAAAGTAGTTCCTTTATTTATAACACTTCGGATTTTCAATGTGCCTCGCATCGTTTCGATAATTTTTACAGCAACCATTGTTCCTAAACCAGTACCTTTCGTTTTTGTGCTAAAATATGGTTCGCCAAATCGATTAATTTGCTCTTGCGACATTCCGATTCCACTATCTTGAATCCGTATTATGATCTTATTATTATTAACAGTTGTAGATATAATTAGATTACCGCCACTTGGCATTGCTTCTATACTGTTTTTTATTAAATTTAAAAAACATTGATGGAAGTGCTGTGTATTACCAATAATTATTCCCTCAGAGAACTCTTGTGTAATATTAATATTATTCATATTACATAAAGGCAATATCATTTTAATAACTCGATGTAACTCGTGCTCAACTGAAATACGATCTAGTTTTTCTGAAGCAGGTTTGGCAAAAGTTAAGTAATCATCAATAATTGCCTGTGCACGATTTAATTCTTCAAGTATATGTTCAATATATTCATCTCTGGATTGTTGAGTTATATTGGGTGTTTTTAAAAGTTGTGTAAATCCTTTTACAACCGTCAAAGGGTTCCGTACTTCATGTGAAATACTTGCAGCGAGTTGACTGACAATCTCCATTTTTTCAACTTTTATTAATTTTGATCGCATGCATATTGCATCTTTTAAAACTTCATTAAAATAGACCATAAATAATATTAAAATAGTTGGTAATAAAATGAAATAAATAATGTACAAATTATTCACTTCAAAATCCGATAGAGTTAAAACAATTACTGTTGTAAACAATGCAAGGAAAAAAGTTAAAAATATAGATGAAGCTACTTTCATTTTTCTATTGTATGTATTAAATTTTGATGATGCGAATACTGTAATTATTAACATCATTCCATACACAATGATTGTTAACAGGCTAAAACCATAAAACATAAAACGTGTTATTAATAAAATCATGAGTAATGCAATACCGACAGGAAATCCACCATAAAGTGTACCAATTAAAAAGGGGATTTGTCTTAAATCGTGAATACAATTTTCATCCATATAGATGGGGTACCGCATACATAAAATTAGTGGGATGCTCGTACAAAGAATAATAAGCAATTTCTTATATTTCTTCCTAAAGTATCCACTATCATAAATAAAATAAAAAACAAATATACTACTTAAAATATATAGAAGATTATTTAAAACATTTTGATTAATGTAAACAAAGTTCATAATACATGCCTCGTTATTCTGAATTTCAATCCCATATGTATTATACATTATAAAAGTACAAGTTTTATATACACATTTTATAATGTATGTAGTTTTTAAAACTTTTCAGCGTTATAGACTTTTAACCATACATTATTAAACTCTTCCATTGACGCATAGCGCTCACTACGATTTTCATTTACAGCACGGTATGCTACTTCATATAGGCCTTCACTAGCTTCCCATTTCATAAAGGAACGATCTTGCCCGCCACCTAATAGCGCGAAAGCCATAGCCCCCATATTAAATACATTAGTTTTCCCGTCTATTACAGCATTAAGTTGAAACTCTTCAGGTGACATAAAACGAGATGATCCCCACATTCGCCCCATCTTATTTACATACGGTTTGTTACTGTATAAATCAATATCACAAATTTTTGTTTCATTCGTTTTAAAGTTGTACAAAATACTACCGTCATAAAAATCAATAGCTACATAGTTTTTGTGTTCTACGTAAGTGTGGAAAGAAAAAATAGAATTCAATGATATGATGCGTTCCTTAATAGATAAATGCTTAAATTTATAAAATGGTGAGCTAGGATCAATATATTTCGCTGGAGGTGGGAAACTCCAGTGCGGGTGAAGACATTCACCATCAAACCAATCAAAAATTAAAACATATCCATGTTGTACAGGGTAGTGATCAATTAAACTTATAAGAGAAACGTGTTTTAATTCATTGTATATAGTAACTGAGCTTTTTAATCTTTTTATAGCTTCATTTGTAGAAGCATTATATGCGAGTGTTTGTGCCCCTGCATATTTAATAAAGTTCTTTTTCCCATTCTTTTCAACACCAAAACTTATATTACCGGAATCTTGTTGGTCAAAAACCGCAAATACTGTACCTAGTTTTGTAAGCCAATCAAAATTATGATGTTTTTTTAGTTGGAATGTTATAGTATCTAACTGAATTTTAACTGGAATATCTTTCATTATTCACCTCATATTTAATATAATTAAGTTGACTATTACAGTATTCGACATATTTTGTGAAATCCCTATGTTAATAAACTTAAATTTTATAAATATAATAATGTACAGTTATAAGGAGGAAAGAAAATGGATGGAAAAATCATAATTAAACCGTACCAACAATATTGGCATACAGAGTTTTTAAATGAAAAAAATAAAATTGTGCCGTTACTCCATGAAGAAATTATTGCTATTGAACATATAGGAAGTACAGCCGTTGAAGGATTAGGGGCTAAACCTCTTATTGATATGATGATTGGTGTAACTAATTTACAAATCACCGAAAATTGGAGGGAAGCCCTAGAAGAAATTGGCTATGAATATGTTCCTAAAAAAACACCTAATTGGCGTTTTTTTAGAAAAGGTAAATGGAGAGCTGGTACCCACCATTTACATGTTTATATTTATAATAGTGAAGAATGGAAGAACAACCTTTTATTCCGAGACTTTCTAAAAAATCATGAGTGGGCACGTGAAGAATATAGAGAATTAAAAGAGAAACTTGCTGCTACATATCCTTTTGATCGTGTTTCATATACAAATGCAAAAGTACCGTTTATTTGCAACATATTAGAATTGGCCAAAAAGGATATAAATAAAATATAAGTAGTTTGCAGATTCTCATTTTATTTTAATCTTTCTCTCATGTTATTCTCTCTTTCACTTGATACACTGCTGATTATAGAGTTTTTGAGTCAAAAGGGGATTATATAAAATGGAGAAAATACTTAGAAATAAATATTTCCATATGTATGTTAAAATAATAGGCATTACTATTATTATTTGCAGTGTTGAATTGCTATTTATTAATGTTTTGTATGGGAATGTATTAAATGTACAATGGCTAAATAAGAAATTAGGTTCTTTAGGTGAATACGGGGCAATTATAGCTGCATCATTATGGTTCTTACGTCAAATATGGTTATTTTTAAGGAAAAAAAATATGCACGGATTTAAAATGATTAAAGAACTATACCTTTTCATAAAACAGTTTCACGTATTAATTGGATACGCTGTAATAGCTGTTACGACTACTCACGGCATTTACTTTTTAATAAAAGGAAGTCGTCATATAATACTAATATATAGTGGTATATTTTCTCTTTTAGCCTTAATAGCATTAGGGGTTGCAGGCTTTACTTTACAGAAATCTAATCAGAAAACAAAATTGATGATGTATCGAAAAGTACATCAAATCATCGCAATTATATTCGGAATAGGATTGCTTATTCATTTAATCGCATAGGAGGAAGTACCGTTGCAACATATATTAATTATTGAAGATGAGGAAAGCTTGGCAGATTTTTTAGAACTAGAATTAAAGTATGAAGGATATAAAGTAGATATACAACTTGATGGAAGAAAGGGATTAGAAGCTGCACTTGAAAAAAGTTATGATCTCATTTTACTTGATTTAATGTTACCAGGATTAAATGGACTGGAAGTATGTCGTCGACTAAGGGCAACTAAAAATACACCTATTATTATGTTGACTGCTCGTGATAGTATTATGGACCGTGTGACAGGCTTAGATAGTGGAGCTGATGATTATCTTCCAAAACCGTTTGCGATTGAAGAACTTTTAGCACGTATGAGAGTTATATTTAGAAGAGAAGAAAATATAGAACATAAAAACACATCTTTTCTTACGTTTAAAGATTTACAGCTTCAGATTGAATCTCGAACTATAACTAAAGGAAACGAAGAAATTGAACTTACAAATAAAGAATTCGAGCTATTGCTTATGTTTATGAAAAATATAAATCGAGTTCTTACCCGTGATATTTTACTTGATCAAGTATGGGGATACGATGCAATGGTTGAGACAAATATAGTCGATGTATATGTTCGTTATTTACGTAATAAGTTACATAGTGTAGATAAGGAGGAGTATATCCAAACAGTCCGCGGTGCTGGATATATAATGAAATGATAAAAAACATTATGTACCGAATTAGAAATTTACCTATAAAGTGGAAATTAACACTTTGGTCCACTACACTAGTTTTTATTTTGTTTATTTTGTATAGCGCATTACAATTCATTGTAATTAATAAGTGGACTATAGATTATGAACAGAAACAAATAAACAGACAAGTGACAGAAATAGCGGCATATTTTCAAGATAAAAATGATACGCTCTCGAGCAAAACATTTGAAAATAGTAAAGAATTTCTAAACAACATGATCGATAAGCATCAAATGATTCGTATTATAGGAAGAGATGGAAAACCTATTGTTACTGTTTCACGAGACTTTAATGAAGCATGGATAGAGCCCAAAATGGTTACGCAAGATGAATCATTTATAAAAAGACATATAGAGGATCGAATATTAGTTGAGCGTATACCCATTCAAACAAAGAAATTTACTGGAACTATTGAGCTTGCGAAAAACTTAGAGACATTTGATCATTTATTAAAAATAATTTTAGTGGTAATGGTTGTTGCGGGAATATGCGGATTAGTGTTTAGTTTTTTAGGTGGAATACTTATAACGAAAAAGCTTTTATCGAGTGTTCAAAATATAACAGATACGATGAAGCGTATTAAGAAAAACGGACTGAACGAAAGGGTTCCAGTAAGAGAAAATAATGATGAACTCGCAAAATTATCGATTCTTTTTAACGAAATGATGGATGAAGTAGAAACCTCATTTACACAGCAAAAACAGTTTGTAGAAGACGCATCACATGAATTAAGAACACCATTAACAATTATTCAAGGGCACTTATCAATGCTAAATCGATGGGGGAAAAATGATCCAGCAGTATTGGATAAATCCCTTCAATCCAGTTTAAAAGAAGTAGATCGATTAAATAAATTAGTTTCAGAACTGCTAGAGCTATCAAGGGCTGAATCAGAACAGATGCATCCAGTAGCAGCCGAACGAGTCCATGTTAATAGCGTATTGAAACAAGTTACACAAAACTTTGCAGTACTGCAAACTGACTTTCAATTTGATCTGAAATTGGATACAGATGAAGCTTATGTTTCAATCCCATCATCTTACTTAGAACAAATTATTATTATTGTAATGGATAATGCGGTCAAGTATACGAAAGAAGCTAATAAGTATATTTGCATCGAATCAAGTATACAATCGGGCAAAATTAAAATTAGTATAATAGATCACGGAGCGGGCATACCTGAAGCAGATTTACCTTTTGTTCTTAACCGCTTTTATCGAGTTGATAAAGCGAGAAGTCGTAAACAAGGCGGCAATGGACTAGGATTATCAATTGCAAAACGGCTTGTAGAAAAATATAACGGAACTATTCAATTAGAGAGTAAAGAAAATGAAGGAACAATTGTTACGATTACATTTCCTTATACTACTCATTAATAGCTAAAGTTTATAAAATTCTTTTTGAAAAAACTCTTTAAAAGGAGGAATACATTTGTATTTCCTCCTTTTTTGATGCTTAGAAATCAAAAAAATTTATTTATTTCGATATTTCTAGTACATTGAAAGTATTAAGGGGGAATAATTAATGAAAGCTATTGTACATCAACATAAAACAGGATTAGAGGGTTTAGAATATAAATTATCAGCTGAGATAACACCTAATGTTGGGGAAGTTAAAGTGAAATTAAAAACAGCAGGTTTAAATCATCGTGATTTATTTATTATGAATAATAGAAAAGAAATGGAATTACCTTTAATTTTAGGATCAGATGGTGCAGGTATTGTTACGGAATTAGGAGAAGGTGTTTCAAATATCACACTATATACAGAGGTTATTATAAATCCTAGTATTGGATGGAATAATACTCACGAAATACCAGCGTTACCTGAAGTGTTAGGTGGACCAGCAGATGGAACGTTTGCCGAATATGTTATTGTGCCAGCTGAAAATGTAGTGAAAAAGCCATCATATCTTACGTGGGAAGAATCTGGTGTGTTATCTTTATCGGCATTAACTGCATATAGAGCACTTTTTACAAAAGGGAAATTGAAATCTGGAGAACATGTTCTAATTCCAGGAATCGGCGGTGGTGTAGCAACTTTTGTTATGTTATTTGCTAAAGCAATTGGAGCAAAGGTGAGTGTTACTTCAAGGATAGAGAGCAAAAGAAAGACTGCAGAAAAATATGGAGCAGACTTTTCTTTTAATAGTTCTGGTAATTGGGAAGAGTGCTTACATGGAGAAAAAATAGATTTAATTATAGATAGTATAGGTCCGGCGACTTTCTTGAAATATTTTGATATATTAAAACCTAATGGAAGAATCGTTAATTTTGGTGCAAGTTCAGGAGATAAAATTGAATTGCCGTTACGAGCATTATTTTATAATCAAATCGATATAATGGGAACATCAATGGGCAGCAGTGAAGAATTTAATGAGATGATTCATTTTATAGAGGAACATAATATTAAACCAATCATTGATAAAGTATATCCATTAGAAGAAGCAATTCAAGCTTTAAATCGAATGCAGCAAGGAGAACAATTTGGTAATATTGCCCTTCGTATGGAATAAAAATATGATTTCAGAGAAATTATATTTAAATGAACATGTTAAATATTATATTCATGCATAAAGTGTTTACCATACTATTTAAAATGTTTTACAACCTTTATACATACTTAGCTCTTGTAAATAGTTACACGATTGTCAAATGAATAGTAATAACATGAGAATTAGATGAGAAAAGTTTAAGCCCATTTTCATATTGATGTTGTATACTGTGTAAATCAAGAACTTGTATCTTTATTTAAAGTACAATGAGAAATAATAAGGAGAGAGTAATATGAATTACACAGTATTTCAATGGATTAATAACTTTGCTGGATCATCCAAGCTATTAGATACGCTAATGATCGCTATTACAAATAGTGTTCCATATGTAGCTATTCTATTCATGCTTATCCTATGGTTCAATAATGGAAAGAAAGAGAATGCAATTAGAAAACAATATACAGTGTTATATACGACACTTTCAGTTAGTATTGCATTATTAGTAAATGTTCTTATACATGCGGTATATTACCATCCGCGTCCTTTTATAACACATCATGTAAATCAATTAGTACCGCATGCAGCAGATTCATCATTTGTAAGTGATCATTCTGTGCTTGTATTTTCGATTGCTTTCGTATTTATTCTTAGAGGAGAAAAACTTAAATATATCGCGTTAATATGGGCAATATTAGTCGGTGTATCACGCATGTACGTAGGCGTTCATTATCCTCTAGATATACTTGGTGCTGCGTTCTTAACATTTACTACAAGCGGCTTAGTAATGCAAAGTACACGTATATTTGAGCCGTTAGCAAAACTTATTTTCAAAATGTATGCACTAGTAGCAAAACGAGTTCCTTTTTTAGCGAAATATAACCATATAGCTTAATCGTAAGAACCTACAAAAAGTAGGTTCTTTTTATTTGAAAATTCTTAAATTTCACTTACCGTATTTTTATTTTAAAAATATAAATTAATAAAAAACAAAAAGTAACATAGCTAGTTTTCTTATAGTTATAGAGGAATTACTAAAAAAACTTCGAAAAATATAGTATCTAATATAATAAAGAACATAGTTAGTAACACATCTTTGCATTAATACATTGGAAAAGAAAGGAGATAAATATGCATAAACTTCAAACGAATAAAGGCGCTCGATATATGATGATTGCTTTTATTGTTTTGTTTCTTACTATGCTTTTACGCATATTTTATATTCAAGCGGTAGGAGTCGTGCATAATGTTAATGTAAAGGATCTTGCGAAGGAACAACAAAACCAAAATGGAGTTTTAGAGGCAAATCGCGGGACAATTTATGATCAAAACGGCAAAGTATTAGTCCAAGACTCAACGACATATCGCATCGTTGTAAACTTAAAAGGAAAAGATAAATTAAAAGATAAAGAAGATACTGCAAAACGTTTAGCAGATGCGCTTGAAGTTGATAAAGAGGAAATCATGAAAAACTTTCATGAAGGACGTACACAAGTTGAAATTGGGAAAATTGGACGTAACTTATCTAGAGAAGTGAAGGAAGAAATTAAAAATTTGAAAATACCAGGTGTATCTTTCACAACAGAAAAAGCCAGAGTATACCCAAATGAAGATTTCGCCTCGTATATACTTGGTTTTGCAAGACCAGACGATAAAGGTAATGCGGTGGGGAAGTTTGGGCTTGAAGAAAGTTTGGATAAATATTTGCGCTCTACAAATGGTAATGTTTCATATGTAGGTTCACGAAAAGGAATCCCACTTACAAATGATATAGGAAAAGTAGAACCTGCTAAAAATGGGAACAACGTATACCTTACATTAGATAAACAAATTGATAGCTTTTTAGAAGAAGCGATGAATAAAGCGCAGCAACACTATGAACCTTCTATGTTAGTAGGTATTATAGCAGATCCAAAAACCGGGCAAATTTTAGCAATGTCTAGTAAGCCTAGTTATAACCCTAACAAAGGAGACATTGAATATTTTTTAAATGATCCAATTGCGAACGCATATGAACCAGGGTCTACAATGAAAATATTTACATTAGCTGCCGCAATAAATGAAGGTGTATATAATGGAAAAGAATATTTCCAATCAGGAAAATACGCAGTTGGTTCAGCAGAAATCAAAGATCATAATGGCGGATATGGATGGGGCTCAATTACATTTGATGAAGGGTTTGAAAGGTCATCAAACGTCGCCTTTTCTATTTTAGAAGATCAATTATTGAAACCAAATAAATTTAAGCAATATATGAATAAATTTGGTTTCAATCAAAAAACAGGCATAGATTTGCCTGGAGAAAGTAAAAATACATTATTGTTAAATACTCAAATTCAACAAGTTACTACTTCTTTCGGCCAAGGATCTACTGTAACTCCTATTCAAATAATACAAGCAGCCACAGCTATAGCAAATGACGGGAAAATGATGCAGCCTTATATTGTTGATAAGGTTGTAAATCCCACAAATAAACAAGTTATTATGGAAAATCAACCTAAAGAAATTGGGAATCCGATAAAAAAAGAAACATCAGAAAAGGTAAGAGGCTTAATGGAGCGAGTAATAACTTCATCAAAAGGAACGGGAACGATGTATAAAATTGATGGTTATTCAATTGGCGGTAAAACAGGAACAGCGCAAATCCCCAATCCTGAAAATGGACGATATATGGAAGGAAAAGGAAATTATATTTTTTCTTTCTTAGGAATGGCTCCAATTGATGATCCGCAGCTAGTCGTATATTTAGCTATTAAACAACCGAAATTAAAGGGCGATGAGTACGGTGCCCAGCCTCTTGCTGAAATTTTCAAACCAGTTATGAAAAATAGTCTAGAATATTTAAAAGTGAAACCATATACAGAAAAACAAATGGCAGATGCAACTAAACAATCTGAAATAAAAATACAAAATTATGTGAACCAATCGATAGATACAATAAAGAATATTATAGAAAAAGAGAAACTTCAGCCAGTATTATTAGGAGAAGGAAAGATAGTAAAACAATATCCACAGTCTGCCGAAATAATGAGTGAAGGAGATCGTATATTTTTATTAGGAAACAACGTGAAGATGCCAAACTTAAAAGGTTGGTCAATGCGTGATGTTATGTATTTATCAAAATTATTTAAATTAGATTTAAAAACGACCGGTACCGGCTATGTAACGAGTCAAAGTATTGAAAAAGGACAAGACTTACAAGAAGGAGATACTTTAGAATTAGAATTAGAACCGCCACTACAACCGTTAGCAGAGGCAAATACGAATTAATTCGGACATTTTGAAGAGCCTATATACAATAGGCTTTTTTTAGAGTTTTAAGTAATTTCACGCACCATAATTTTCAGAAAAAATAATAAATAAGACCATTAACGATAGCACGACTGTAAATATCTGATTATTCTTTATTTACGGTTAAATAAATATGTGATAATATGGAAAAATCAAATGCAGTGACGAGAAGAGTAAATAAAATGTATTTTTCACAGAGAGCTCCATTTAGCTGAAAAGGAGCAAAAATTCTTTATTGAACCAAGCCTCTGAGCAGCACATCGGAACCTTTTACATGGGGGTGGTGTGACGGGAGCTCCCGTTATAGAGCTAAGGTATAAGCATGAATGCAATGCAGTACCTGATAAGGTTAATATGGTGACATATTAACAAACTAGGGTGGCACCGCGATGATAAATCTCGTCCCTAAGACTAAAAAGTCTTGGGGGTGGGATTTTTTATTGTTTTAAAACAATTTAGAAAGCGGGTGCCTAAAGTGAAAAAAATACTTGAAGATTGGAAATATCCTTTATTACTACTGTCTGGAGTTGGTATTGCAAATTTAGGTGCATGGATTTACCTAATAGCACTTAATGTACTTGTCTATAATATGGGCGGCTCAGCCTTAGCTGTTGCTACTTTATATGTGATAAAGCCATTAGCCACGTTATTTACAAACGCTTGGTCAGGAAGTATGATTGATCGTTTAAATAAACGAAAGTTAATGATTTACCTCGATATATATCGTGCAGTATTTATTGCTATTTTACCCTTAGTTCCATCCCTTTGGATTGTCTACCTCTTAGTATTTTTTATAAGTATGTCCAGTGCGATTTATGAACCAACTGCTATGACATATATGACGAAATTAATTCCAGTAGAGCAAAGACAACGTTTCAACTCACTACGTAGTTTAATAGGGTCTGGTGCATCTTTAATTGGTCCAGCGGTAGCGGGAATATTGTTAATAGCGAGTACACCAAATTTTGCAATATATATGAATGCTATAGCATTTCTGTTATCAGGGTTCATTACATTACTTTTACCTAATCTTGATAAAGAATACGATTCTAATACATCAAGTGATAAATTGTCTCTAGCTTTACTAAAAAAAGATTGGAACATAGTTTTAAGTTTTAGCAAAAAATCTGTGTATATAGTATGTGTTTACTTCTTATTCCAAGGGATGATGGTATTAGCTACCGCAAATGATTCACTTGAACTATCATTTGCGAAAGAAATTTTATTGTTAACAGATAGTGAGTATGGCTTTTTAGTTAGTATCGCTGGAGCGGGTTTTATTTTAGGAGCCATAACAAATACAATTTTATCAAAAAAATTAGCACCTTCATTTCTAATTGGAATCGGATCATTATTCATTGCAATCGGATATTTGATTTATGCCTTTTCAAATGAGTTTTTAATGGCTGCTATCGGATTCTTTATTTTATCTTTCTCTATGGCATATGCAAATACAGGATTTTATACATTTTATCAAAATAATGTTCCTGTTCATATGATGGGACGGATCGGAAGTATATATGGGCTTGTTATTGCGGCAATAACCATTTTTATAACGATTCTGTTCGGCGTTGCAACTCAATTCATTTCTATACAACTTGTAGTCATTGTAGGAGTATTGGTAATGCTACTTATTACTATTATATTGTGTGCGTTTACCTTATTATCTTCAAGGTCCAAGGTATATTCAACTGAATCAATAGATTCGAAATAATTTTTCTTTTTTTTTACAATTGATGGCACGTAATAAGAGGGTTCTTCCATCTATATATTGAAAAATAATTAGGGGGAAGAACATTATTGGATGATAAGGGTGGTTGTCATGATCAATACAAATGATGTGGTTGCGAAAATTGTCAAAGAATTACACCAAGAATTAGAGTTTTCCGGGGCAATCTTAATAAAAAGAGAAAATGACATTATCTACGAAAATTCGTTTGGATACGCTAACCGAAGTGAAGGTATAACCAATACACTACAAACAAGATTTGGAATCGCTTCAGGATGTAAAATATTTACTGCAATCGGCATATGTCAACTCGTTGAGAAAGGTTTACTTTCTTTTCATACAAAGTTAACAGATTGTTTAAGTATTGAATTTCCAAACTTCGATAAAGACATTACAATACATCAACTTTTAACGCATAGCTCTGGTATTCCGGATTATTTTGATGAAAGTGTTATGGATAATTTCGAGGATCTTTGGGAAAAAACGCCTATGTATCTATTAAAAGGTTTAAGAGACTTTTTACCATTATTCCAAAACAGTAATATGATGTTTGCCCCAGGAAGTAAGTTTCACTACAACAATGCAGGTTTTATCATACTTGGATTAATTATAGAACAACAGTCAGGACTTGAATTTACGGAATATATAGAAAAGAATATATTTGTTCCAGTTGTCATGAATGATTCGGGTTATTTTTCTTTAGATAATTTACCTAAAGATACAGCCCTTGGGTATATAAAAGATGGGAATAATCAAAAATGGAGAACAAATGCATACTCTATACCTATTAAGGGAGGTGCTGATGGCGGTGCCTACGTTACCGCACCAGACATGTTGAAATTTTGGAAGGCTCTATTTAACAATGAAATATTAAGCCACCAATTTACAAATTTACTTTTAACTCCTCATATTTCAGTGAATAATAGCCAGTCTTACGGTTATGGAATATGGATTGAGAAAAAACAGAATACCATTTTTAAATATCATGTAATGGGATATGATCCAGGCGTTAGTTTTCGCTCGGCCATATATCCAGACTTAGGAATTACATTAGTTATTCCATCAAATAAAGGAGTAGGACCCGAAAAATTAATGACAGAAATAGAAGGAGCTTTTTAATTACATGAATATAAAAATTAGAGCATATAAAAAAGAAGACGAAATAGGTTGGGTACGTTGCCGTGCGTTATCGTTTTTAGATACAGCATATTATGATAACGTATTTAGAGAGAAAGAAAAATATGAAAATCCTGCTATTGAATTAGTAGCTGTACACGAAAATCAAATAGTGGGTTTGATAGATATTGAATACGAATTAGAAGAACGTACTGTTTGTTCAAGAGGAACTGGTCTTGGCGGTATGATTTGGCATATTGCAGTTCATCCTGATTTCCGTAGAATGAAAATTGGTGATCAACTATTACATGAAGCAGAAAAGATAGCTAAAGAACTTAAGCTAAATCGACTGGAAGCATGGACTAGGGACGATCTATGGGTACATGGATGGTATGAAAAGAACGAATTTGTAAGCGTAGATTCATATTTACATGTTTATTCCGATCATACAGACGAAATAAAAGGTTTAATAAATAGTAATATAAAACAGTTATATCCGGTTCAAACATTTGCTCATTACACAGGTGAAAATAAAGAAGAGATAAGGCAAAAGTTTAAACGGGTTCATGATTGTATCTGCTTTGAAAAATATTTTAGTTAATGCGTGATAAGCAATAAATTAAAAACCTTCGTTTAATTTACAAAATGAAGGTTTTCTTTAATGGGCTGTAATTCTATACAGATAAAAATCAAATTATACGCACGTAAATTTTTCAGTTGAATATTTAAGTTGTAATTTGTATGGTTATATATAAAAATAATGATATATAGTTTTGATATTGATCTGAAGGGATGTGTTAGCAGTTTGCATATGATCAGCGGTAGTGTGTTTATTGTTTTGGGAGTTATCTGTTATTTGATTGTACGAAGTATTTTAATTGGGATGAAAAATAAAAAGCATGTAAATTGGTGGAAAGAATTAATTAGTTTTCTATTTGTAGTATACATTTGTATGGTTGTTGCAGTAACTTTATTCCCTTTACCAATTGGCTTTCCTTCTAGTATTGAAAATCTTAGTCGTTCAGTCAATATTATCCCCTTTGCATCAATTATTAAAGATATTGGTCAAATAGGGAGTGCTTATGATGGTGATGTCCTATTTATGACTAGTTTAATCGTAAGAAATGTAGGCGGAAATATTTTATTATTAATGCCTTTAGGATTTTTGGCGCCAATAATATGGGATACATGTAAAAAGAGCAAAAATATAATTTTATTAGGTTTTGTTATATCAGTTTGTATTGAATTATTACAATTAATTGAGTCGTTATTTAGTGGATGGGGTCGCATTACTGATATTGATGATGTAACCTGTAATGTTCTAGGTTCTATTCTTGGATTTATTATTTATAAAATGGCTTTAAAAATAGCTGCTAAATTTAACATTCAAGTATTAGATAAGGCTAATTCTAAAGGTGTAGAATCTATTGATAACTAAAAGTTTAAAAGAGTTCATGGATATACTTGTTTTGAATAAAGGTATTAAAAGGCGTACGAGTAAAAAGTACGTCTTTTGATTTTTATAAATAATGCTTAAGACTGATGGAAGATTACATTCCATATTTTACAATTAAAAGTGGCTATTGCATTTCAAGTATGGAATAAAGAAAGGAGAATATAATTTTTAAAGGGAAACGTGTAAATAGGGGGAATTTAATTGGATATTATCGTTGTTATTCTTATTATCGTTTTAATGCAAGGTAAAGAACGTAAAGTGAAAATTAATCGTATTTGGCTCGTTCCAGCTTTATTGTGCTATGTAACAGTTCAGTCCATTGTTCACATGGAACAAGTAACTTTATTGCAAGGACTTCTCTTCGTTGCAATGCTTGGAATTGGATTGGCCCTGGGGATTATTAGGGGGAAAACTTTAACATTTCGGTTAGATAGTGAAACAGGTCATGTATTACGAAAAGGAAATTGGTTAAGTACTATTATTCTCCTTGTTATTTTAGGTGCAAAAATCGTGATTAAGCAAAGTATGTTTTCTGGCAGTACGCATTCTACATTAATGGTTGTAACGAATGCTTTTTTATGTATTACATTAGGTACCGTGATTAGTAGACGTTATTATATTTGGAAAAAATATAATGAATTAACACAAAAAGTATAAAAATATTCATCCCTTGTTTATCAATACTGTGAACGGCAATACTAAATAACATTGAACTTTTACAACAAGGGATGATAATATGATATTTATTTACACAGATTTCGGCGGAACACATACAACATCACTAGCTGCAGCGTATCATTTGAATAAATTACCAACTGATCGTAAGTTAACGAAAGAAGAAATTTTGAATGTAGATTACTTCAATAAATTAAAAACAGAAGATATGGGGAAAATTATTTTTCATGGAATAGACGAAAATGGTAATCCTGTTTATACGATTGGATGCGGCGCATCAAAAGTTGTTGTACCTGCGATGAAACATTTAGGAGAGATTCTGCAAAAACATTATCAAAGTCATGAAAAGATTATTTTTTCTAATACATCACCAACAGTGCCTTTACCAATGACTTTCGGTGGTCTGTTTTCTAGAAGGTTCCACATTGACTTTATCGGAGTACCGTTACTTGTATGGGGAGCAAAAATTTGCTGTGATAACATACAAAGGCTTGTTAATTATACGAAAGAAGCTGGCCGATTGACGAATGATTATGTTGTAATTTTAGATAATCAAACTTTTAAATAATGTATTATTAGGGGGAAATCGGGGAAATATCCTGATTTTCTTTTTTTATTTGTGAATTAGACAAACAATATTCACATTTATCATATATCTACTATAGCCAAAATATTAAAGTCCTGTTACTATTACAGGGGATATTCTCTTTTCATAAGATAAATATATAGAAAAGTCAGAAAAGAGGAATTGAATAAGGGAGGAACAACATGAAGCGTGTTGCTTGGATTACTGATAGTACAACTGCGAGTTTTACAACAGAAGGAGATAACTTTGTTATCCCAATTGAAGTTATTATCGATGGAGTGTCGTATAAAGATTGTGAAGAAGGAATTCATGAACGTCTTTATGAAACGTTAAATGATGGAAGAACGGTTACTACTTCACAACCTAACATAGGGGAAATGGTAGAGTTATTTACGAAATGCAAAGAAGAATATGAAGAAGGCTTTGCAGTTGCTATTAGCGGAAAAGTAAGTGGGACCTATCAAAATATGAAGCTAGCTGCTGATATGGCAGGTTTCCCTTTAACTATATTAGATAGTGAAACGACAAGTTATCCAATGGATGAACTTATGAGAAAAGCTAAAACGTTATACAATGATGGTATGACTTTACAAGATATACACAAAACATTAGTAGATGAAAAAAGAAGACCTTTTTATGTATTTCCAAAGAGCTTAAAAGGTTTATATGCAAGTGGTCGTGTAAAGGGAGTTCAATTCTTACTTGGAAGTTTATTAAGTGTCAACTTAATCTTAGAAGTAAAAGGCGGAGAACTTTTACTTGAAAAGAAAGTGCGTAAAATTCAAAAATGTAGAGAATACATTAAAAATGAGCTTGAAAAAGAATTACCAAAAGTACTTCATATGTTCTATGCTAACGATAAAGATGGGGCTGAAGAATGGATTTCAGATATTAAACAAGCATTTCCTGAAATGGATTTCAAACTGTATCCATTACCAATTTCATTTGCTGTTCATGCCGGTGAAGGTACAATAGCAATTAGTTATTAAAAGGAAAACCCGTGAATGATTCACGGGTTTTTTTTATTATATAAAATCTTAATTACATCAACCTCATATCATAAATAATAATGTATAGATAAAAGGATTTTTTCCTTTTAAAAAAGAAGTATGTATAAACAAAAATTATAATGGTAGTGATATTATGAAAATCGGAAAGTTTGGAGAAATAAATAATATAAGTATAGATACAATTAGACATTATATGGATCTCGGACTAATTATTCCTGAAAAAAAGGGTGGCCACTATTTTTTTGATGAATATTGTCAAAAAGATGTAGAGCTTATATTAGAGTACAAATGGCTAGGTTTTAGTTTGAATGAAATTAAAAAACTTTTTCTTTATCAAAATTTAGCGAAATCTATGAATTACGAACAAGATACTCTTTACCAATCTTTATTTAAATCAAAATATGAAATGTTTGAACAAGAAATACAAGTTTTAGAGGAGAGAAGGGATAAATTAAAAGAAGTGTTAAATGATTTATCGCTAACAAATGAAACTCCGAATTCTATTATTGGGATAGATTTAAGCGTACTTCATTTACTTACATGTTCTAAGTGCAGCAAAAACTTAATTCTTCAAAATGGAATTATTAATTGCAATCAAATTACAGAGGGAAAGTTAATTTGTAACTGTGGGGAAGAATACATTATTACTTCAGGTATTCTAACAGCCGGCAATTTATTTAAAGCATATGAGCGATCTTCACTTGAAAGTTCTATTTCAGATTATATTCATGAAACTGATAATGCATATTTGGAAAATATGCATAGAGAAGGAGAATGGGCGAAAAAGAAACTAATGCAATTAGATTTAAATAACAAAATACTACTTGATATAGGATCGGGTCTTGGGTTCTTTTTGCGAAATATTTATGAAGAACTACCCGAGGATTGCTTATTTATTGCAGTTGATCGAGATTTGAATAAACTACTATTTTTAAAAGATGTATTAGAAAGAAGAAATCCGAAAAGAAACATTCTCTTTATCTGTGCTGATTTTTTAAGTATACCTATTCAGAATCAGTCTGTTGATATTGTAATTGATCAGTCTGGTACTAGTAATTATAGTTTTGAGCATGAGAATTTTTTACTTCACAAATTAAATTCTCTTTTAAAAGCTGATTGTTATTTATTAAGTTTATTTATTTTATTTAAAAATTTTAGCATAAACAGCCAAATTGAAACTAAGTTTCGAGAAAATTTTACACTTTCAAAAGTAACGAAAGAAATCCAAAATCTACAGTTTCAATTCATTGATGAAAGAACTTCAAATTATTTGGATCGAGGCGGAAAGTACGAGGATTTCTTTGTTCAAGGAGAAGAAATTTATACATATTCATTTTTCGGAAAAAGATGGAGTTAACCCCATCTTTTTTTATTTCTTTGTAGTAATTTTTAAACACAACATATTGATATTGGGTTGACCCGAGAACTTACACTGTACGTAATACAAAGTTCAGTGGGAGGGAAATGTTATGGGAAGTTTACAATTACATATGGAAAATAAAAAAAGCAACCAAGAACTAAGAAATATTTGTCTCTATTCAATTGCGAAAACAGTATCAATATCCGGTAGTTCTATTTATAGTTTCGCATTAGGATTATATGTTTTACAAATAACTGGATCTGCGTTAAATTTTGCGATTACGCTCATTTTAGGAACGATTCCAATGATTGTTATGAATCCATTTGCCGGTGTAGTTGCTGATAAGGTTGATAAAAAGAAACTGGTTGTTTGTATGGATTTACTAAGTGGATGCTTATTAATAACGGTTTATATATTAAGCAGCTATTATGGATTAAACTTATTCATCATTTATACTACTACCTTTCTTATGACGGTATTTACAACATTCTTTGGAATAGGGTTAGAAGCCGCAAAACCAAATATTGTCTCTAAAGAGAGGCTAATGAGTATTAACTCTATAAGTAAAATTATCGATTCTGTATCTTTAATTCTCGGTCCTATGTTAGGTGGCATCGTTTTTGCAGTCTTTGATATTAAAATTTTTATAATTATTAACGGTATTTCATATATTCTTTCGGGTATATCCATATTATTTATTCATTTTAAACTGTTCGAGTTCAACATAAATGAGGAATGCTCAAAACGGAGAATTAATTTTATTACAGATATAAAAGAGGGGTTTTCTTACTTAATTGAAAAGGAAAGTTTAAAGAATACGTTTAGTATTTTAATTTCACTTAATTTCTTCTTAGGATTTGCTGTAACCGTTCCATTACCATACATTATTAACACAGTTCTCAATCTTAGTTCTAATCAATTTGGTATCATTCAAGGAATTTTTCCAGTAGGGATGATAATTGGTGCAATTTTAGTAAAAAAGATAACTGATCGTTTTTCTTACTCTTATCTTTTGAAAAAGCTAAGTTCTATGCTGGCAGTTTTTATGATTATTTCAGGAATTCCAGTTTTATTCAAAAATATCGAAGTAAATGATTTTGTATACGTTATTACGTATTGTGTTGTTATGTTCTTTTTAGGGCTTATTATAGCGCTAATTGATATTCCTTTAATTTATTTCATGCAAAAAGAGATTCCCGATAAATATAGGGGAAGAGTGCTTAGTATTGGATTAAGTTTAGGGAAAATGATGCAGCCAATAGCACTCGCAATATCAGGTATATTATTAAACTATATTCCAGCCTATACTATTCCAATTGTAGGAGGAATCTTATATTTAATATTGAATCAGGTTTCTTCAAATCGTTTAACATTAGAACTTCATTCGAAAGATTATAGCGCTTAGTAGTTTCTTAGTTTATTTATAGAATGGATACTGCCATATCACCACTTAGCTAAAAAAACAACTACCCCGAAACGAAAAAATGAACTAAATTCCTATGGACAATTATGAAAAGATTACATTTCAGTTTTGGGGATACTTCAAAATTGTAGGTTGCTGAGTATGAATGCTATTTCTAAATATAATAAGAAAATTTAACTTTATTGATTGACCTTCCCCTTACAGGAACCAGTATATTTAAAGTAACTAATAACAGGAGGTGATTGTTATGCTTTCCATTGGTGAGTTTTCAAAAATATCACATCTCACAATGAAGACGCTGCGCTACTATGATGAAATTGGACTTTTAAAGCCTGATTTCATAGACGCTAATAATGGCTATCGCTACTATAATATTTCTCAATTAGAAACAGCTTTATTGATTACACGATTAAAAACCTATTTATTTTCACTGGAAGAGATTAAAGATCTTTTAACAAATTGGGAGAATACTGAGTTTCTTAACTCTAAAATGAAAGTCAAACAAGAAAATCTAACACAACAAATAACATTTTATTCTTCTTTATTAAAAAAGTTAACGCTTGATATTCAACAATTAGATGAAGAGGAAAGTATCATGGGTTACTTAAATCATATTGAGATTAATCTTGTAAATCACTTAACCTATAATATATTATCTCAGCGAAAACAAATGAATACCGCTGATTTTTTAACGCATTTTAATGAGTTGTTTAGTAAAATTTCATTTGAAAATTTATTACCTATTGCAAAACCACTTGCTATTTTCCATAGTTCAGAATATGTACCTGAAAGTTATGATGTAGAAATTGCGATTCCACTTGCAGAGGCCTCAAATAAAACAAAAGTATTTAATCCCGGCCTTTGCGCAATGGCTACGCTTATTGGTTCTTACGAAGAATTACCTTCTATTCATACAAAGCTACATGTTTGGATTGAAGAAAATAACTATAAACTGAATGGCGCTCCGTTTGAAGTTTATAAAACGAATCCTTATAGCACACCGGAGGAGAAAAATATCATAGAAGTATATTTTCCCATAAAATGAATAAATAAAGGGGCGTATCACAATGTATGGTATAAACCGGCCAACAATAAAAGAAAAAATCTTGATTTTAGTTGCTGAGATTATCTATTTAATCATCGCGTATTATTTACTTTTCATTACTCATGCCAAATCAGGCGTTTCACTAGGACTTTTTATTGCTTTAATTATTACAGCTTTACGATTAACAGCTATGATGTTTATTTGGTTACCTAGAGGTATTGCATGGCAAGAAGCAATTATGAACAGTATTGCTTTTGGGATTTATTATTTAGGTTTCCCCATTTTAATGATTACTGGTAAACAGGATTCAAACTTAATAGTGCTTGTTATAGGGTGGATATTGTTTTTAGGAGGGAGTATATTAAACACAGTTTCAGAGTTACTTAGAAAACCTTTTAAAGACAATCCTGCAAATCAAGGTAAGCTATATACAGGCGGTTTATTTAAATATGCAATTCATATTAATTATCTTGGGGATTGCCTTTGGGTATTAGGCTTAGCGCTAATCTCTAACAATATTTATAGTTTGCTAATACCTCTAGGCCTATTCATGGTATTTGTTTTTGACTATATTCCAAAATCTGATGATTACTTACAGAATAAGTACGGAGAACAATTTACAGTATATAAACAGAAAACAAAAAAACTAATACCGTTTATTTGGTAAATTAATTTCATAAATTATAAAAAGCGCAGGATCACCATCCTGCGCTTTTCTATCGTAATTCAGCTGTTTTTCTAATAACAATCTTATCGATATCATCCTCTTCATCACCAATAAATAATCCACGTTCTTTTAAATATGTTTCGAAGTATAAATCTGCTTCTGCACGTTCATCGTATGGCTTTACAGAAAGAACGAAACCTAATTTATTTTGCTCCTCTAAATGAGAAGTGGAGATGTAAGCTGGTACATTGTGGCGTAAAAAGAGCTCTTTAACAGGAATGATCATATCTTTCATTAACTTCGTTAACATACCCATTTCAAATTCAAAATTAAAGCGATCTATACTGGATAAATCGGCAAACACTACGCCAATAAAACCTGTATTAAATACTTCTTGATATTCTACTTCTTCGTTACCGTAAAAATTCTTTTCGATCAAATAATTTATAAAATAAGAAACACCATCACTTTGTTCAAAAGGTTTTGTTGAAAGAACGAATCCGATTTTCTTTTGTTTATGTAAATACACACATGACATGTATGCAGCGATATTATGTTCTTTAAATAATGCACTCGTTGCTCCAGATAGACCATCTAATACGTGATGCACAATTTGAAGTTTTTTACGAGCGAAATAATAGGATTTCTTTTGTAACTCCAATGTATCAATAAAGACAGAGCCGATAAAGCCTGTATTTGAAATAATAGGTGTTTGCTTTTTTCTTCCTCTGCGCTTTGCTTGAGTCATTGTTAAAATCATCCCTTCATGTACAATCAAAATAAAAAGAACGTTTGTTCGTATATTTATATTTTACTATTAAAACGCTCTAAAGTAAAGGGTTTTTGATGAAAAAACAACAAAAAAGACACCTGTAAAAGGTGCCTTAAACGCTGTAGGGAAGAGGGTTCATCCCAACTATTTATATTATGATACAGAAACAATCTCTTCTGTATCTTCTACATCTAAATGACAGTCCATAGTACGAACATCTTGATCCTCATGACTTCCGAAATAAATAGTAATTTTCATATGTATCGCTCCTTTATTCTAGGAATACCTAAAATAATTACTAGTAATGTTAATATTTATTATATACCACTTTTTTCATTCCGACAACGTTATATCATTTTTAATTCTTTTAGGGCGCAAAGAGTGATTTATAGAGATATTTTTATAGAAATAGGTACATTTCTTATATGTTATATTTAATACTGAAGGATTCGAATACGAATTTTTATGAAAGGAGCAAAATTAATGAATTATAAACAGTTACTAATAGATAATTTCACATATAAAACCTCATATATTGCGCGGCAAGTACATGGTATGGATGTAAAAGAAACGAAGGATTACATTACTGTCGACTGTGGATTACCCGCAGATACATTTAATATTATTACACTACTAAATAGTAATGTAACGGAAGGGATCGAGAAATTATATAAGGAGGTAGAATGCTATAATCAAAAAAAATTTCCAATGAGTGTTTGGTTTTGGGATGATAAGCAAGAACAGACTATAAAAAGCGAATTAATCAAACTTGGTTTAAAAGAAGCAGAACAGAATATCGCGATGGTAGCAGACTTAAGAAAAATTCATCCAACAATAGACATTTCAGTAGGTTTTACAATACAAAATGCAACATCGCCAGAACAAATACAACAATTTGGCGAAACGTTAGCAGCTTTATTCGGTACATCAACAGAAGGTACTCAAGTTCAAGCATACTATAATCAAATTGCTTCTTTAGATTTATGGAATAGTGATGCCATGAAACTATACTTAGGCCTTTCTAAAGGGAAGGTAGTATCTGTGGGCTCTCTAGTTTGTACGGAAGATAGCGTTGGTATTTATGATATAGCGACTAAAGAAGATATGAGAGGAAAAGGATTTGGTTCTATTATGTTCAATTTCCTGCTGCAAGAAGCAAAACAACTAAAAAATAATTATTGCGTATTACAAGCTTCACCTGATGGAATAAACATTTATAAAAAATCTGGCTTTCAAGCCGCAGGACAAATTACAGTTTTTGAAAATCGACATTTAATTGAATAATTCATCCAAATTAAATCGCTTTAAATATAGGAGTAAACATACCGTTATGAAGAAAATATCTATAATTACAATCATCTGTTTCTTTATTGTAATTAGCACTTTTGTTTTTCAGCAATTAAATGAACAAAAATATACAAAAGCTATTAATCAATCAAATCATATTAAAAATATTGCGCATAGAGGGGCTTCTGCATATACACCGGAACATACATTAGAAGCGTATCAATTAGGACAGCGATTAAAAGGTGACTATATAGAAATAGATCTCCAAATGACAAAAGACGGACATTTAGTAGCTATGCATGATGAAACATTAAACCGTACAACAAACGGTACTGGTTTTGTAAAAGATCATACATTAGATGAAATAAAACAACTGAATGCAGGTTCTTTTTTCAATAAAAAGTATCCAAAGTTAGCAAAGAAAGAATTTGAAAACGCTAAAGTTCCAACACTAGAAGAAATTATTGAAACGTTTGGACATAATGCTAATTATTATATCGAAACAAAATCACCAGATGAATATCCTGGAATGGAAGAAAAATTATTAGAAATTATAAATCTCTATCAAATAAGTGATAAAGTTATTATTCAATCATTTAGTGAAGAAAGTCTACGAAAGATTCATAGTTTAAATGCCAATATACCGTTAGTACAATTATTATCATATAAAAAAGCAGTTCAATTAAAAGATTTAGAAATAAAAAACTATAAAACATACTGCATTGGCCTAGGCATGAACTACAAATATATTGATGCAGTCTATGTGAAAAAAATAAAGAAACATAAATTAGAAGTTCATCCATTTACAGTAGATAATGAAAAAGATATGGAAAAGTTACTAAAATGGGGTGTAGACGGGATGTTTACTAATTATCCGGATCGTTTGCATTCGATATCGCCTTAAAAAAATCATAAATAAAAAGAATCCAAGTATTATTGGATTCTTTTTATTTTCACTTCCTGGTTATCCTTATAAAAATAAGATGTTCCTAATTTTATCTTTGTTTTTTATACCTTTTTGATACACTAGATACAAGAGGAATGCCAATTAGGGTAGGTAAGAACCAAAACCATATTGGTGGTAGTAAATTTATAATAGGAATATACATCCCAATGTTCACTAAAAGTGCGGTCACTGCACCAATGTAGGAGCCTAGCATACCTCTAATATGATGCCCTAGCCAATTTTTCCATCGCTGTTTTCTTGCGAGATATCCGTAAATCGCAAATGAATAGGAGATAATTGCTACATAAAATAAATATGCGATTTTATCCCAATTTAATATGGACAATATAATTGCAGTAATGGTTATAACAACATAGGATGCATGATATATTTCGCCCCATTCTGTATGCTTTCCTTTCTTTTTTTGAGCAAGCATCGCTACGATACCAGTGATTAAGCATATTGTTCCAAATAAAATGTGTATGGTTAAAATCACGTTAAAAATGCTCATAAAAATTCCTCCTTTTTTATTTTTATAGTATTGCAGTATAGGAGAAAAGTTGAAAAACATTGTTAGTTTGGCTTAATATATTGAAATATAGGTACTCTTAGAACAAAACGAAAAGATTAAATTTTTTCTCAAATTTAGTGAGATGAGTATTACGTTAAATGAAGGAGAGACTTCTATGTTTACATCTATCACATATTTACAATCTGGGAATGATAAGCAACAAAAAGTTTACGAAGTTATTAATAAACTAAACATAATGGAGGATTTAGCTCTATATAGCCCTGTACTTTGCGGGACAATCCCTATTAGAATTGATATCCTTCATTCTGACTTAGACATTGTAATGGAAGTACATAATTATGATTTTTTTGAACAGGAAATTAGATCATTGTATGGCTCATACGAAGGATTTGAAATGAAAAAGAAAAACTTTAAAAACATTTTAACAATAAAGGTGAATTTTAAATTTGAAGGTTTTGAATTTGAATTATTTGCTCAACCTCAGCCAGTACGTAACCAAAATGCATATAAACATATGATAGTGGAGCACATGCTATTAATGCAGCACCCACACATTAGAGAAGAAGTAATTGAATTAAAAGAACAAGGCGTAAAAACAGAACCGGCTTTTGCACAAGTATTAAAAATTGACGGAGATCCTTATGAAGAACTTATTTTATTAGGACAGGAAATGAGATTGTGGTAAATAAGGTACACAAAAAATCCTCTTTATATAAAAGAGGATTTTTATTATACCATTAACTTACGAATCAAATTACTTAATATATAAATACCTTGAGCAATTTGTTCAGTGGCAGCATATCCATACGATACGCGTATGCACTGATCCGATTCTTCTTCATAAATACGTCCTGGGTTTAAAAGTACTCCCTTTGATAGGGCCTCTGAAAACAGTTTTTTCATTGGAATGTTAGGTACAACCGTTAGCCATATAAAAAATCCACCACTTGGGATATCCCATGTAGCAATATCTGCACAATACTTGTCTAAAGCTTGTAACATCATTCGTCTGCGCTCTTTCAGGTGGATCCTTACGTTCGCAACGTGTTCTTCATAAAAGCCTTTACTTAACCATTCCGCAGCAACTCTTTGAGATAAAGAACTCGATCCATAGTCTGTTTGCATTTTTATGTCTGATAATCTATCAATAACTGGCTCTGGTCCGATAATCCAACCAATTCTAAGTCCTGGACTAAGCGTTTTAGAGAGACTACCAATATATAATACATGTCCATGTTTATCCATTGATTTTAACGGAGGTGGAGGTAGTTCATCAATCCATAACTCACGATAAATATCATCTTCAATGATAGGCAATTGTTCTTTTTCACAAATTTTTAGTATTTCTTTTCGACGCTCTTTGGACATTAATGCACCCGTTGGATTTTGAAAACAAGGAATCGAATATAAAATATTTTTCTTTTGACTATAATTAATTCGTCTTATCAAGTCATTAGGAAAAATGCCATGATGATCCATCTGTATTCCAGAAAGGTGAATATTAGCCGATTGAAATACATGTAGCGAATATAAGTAAGATGGTTGTTCAAGTAAAACAGTTGATTCTCTATGTAAGAGACCGATTGATATTAATTGTAATGCCTGCAATGCACCAGAGACTATTAATACAGAACTTGGAGATGTATTTATTCCGAATGATTTTACATAATTACTTATCGCTTCACGTAAAGGGAAATATCCTTTTTGTTCCTCGTATCCGAAATAATCTAGCTCCTCACATACGTTTCCCATAATGAATTTCATGGTTTCTAACGGGAAAAGATGAGGTGCAAGTTCTCCTTTACTAAGATGAATGAATTTTTTATTTGCTTCTGCTTCATTAATTTCTCGAACCATTAATTTACTTGGTTTATGAATACCAGCTTTCACATATTCGCACCAATCAGGCGGAGGATTAGTCGCTAATAATGACCATGTATTATTCATTACAATTGTTCCCGCTCCAATTTTCCCTTGAATTAAACCATCTGCCATAAGTTCTTCTAGCGCAGTTATTATAGTACTACGATTTACTTGAAATAATTTTGCTAACTGCCGCTGGCTCGGAATCTTACTACCAATTGGCCATTCTCCGTTTTTAATTTTCTCTTTCATATAGTCTATTATTTGCCGGTATTTTGGTAATTTTTTATCGGTAGACATATTAAAAAACTCCCTCATTCATTTTAATAATGCAAAGTGGTTGGTTTTTTAGAGGAATAACTGGTTGAAGACATTGTATCAACTATAAAATATGATGAAAAGAAATAATTGGTAATTATAAAATGGCTGGTTTATTGGAGAGGGAGAGAAAATATGCATAATAAAAAATGGGATTTTCGTATTGTATGTGCTCACGCTTTTACGATTCTTATATGGGGGACAGCTTTTCCAGGAATTCGTATGGGGCTTGAAGCTTACACGCCTGAACACCTCACATTGCTACGATTATTAATCGCTTCTTTGATTCTTCTACTGTTTTCGTTTATATACAAATTACGTTTACCCGACTTAAAAGATATTCCAGTAATTTTTATATTTGGCGCTCTAGGATTTACTATTTATCATATTGCACTGAACTACGGTGAAAAGAGTGTGAATGCTGGACCTGCTAGTTTAATTGTATCTGTAACACCTATATTAACGGCAATTCTTGCTTCTGTTTTTTTGAATGAAAAAATGAAATTAAATGGTTGGATCGGTGGTGTAATTAGTTTAGCAGGAATTGCTTTTTTATCATTCAGTCAAGGAGATTCCATTCAATTGAATAGTGGGGTATTCCTTATATTATTAGCGGCATTTTCAGAAAGCATATTTTTCGTTTTCCAAAAGTCGTACTTAAAAAAGTATGGTTTCTTGCCATTTACAATATATACAATTTGGTCTGGTACTGTATGTATGCTTATTTTTTTACTTGGGATTTATGAAGAAATCGTAGCAGCTCCTATAGAAATTACTTTGAGCGTTATATATTTAGGTATGTTTCCGACAGTACTTCCGTACATTGCATTAGCATACATTACATCCCATGCTGGTGCATCTGAGGCAACTAGCTCTCTATATTTAACACCAGTAACTGCGTGTTTTATCGCTTGGATATGGTTAGGAGAGGTGCCCACTGTTGTTTCGATAGCTGGAGGAATCATTACTATACTTGGAGTTGTGATTGCTCATTTAACATTTAAAAAAGATAATTATAAGCAAATCGAGAGCGAAAAAGTATGGTAAAACTCTTCTGCGAGTAGTTGCAACTTGAAAGTAACAATATTGAACTAATATGGGGTTTTTAATATAGATATAATGGAAAATATCTATATTAAAAACCCCATATTAGTTCAGCATTTGTACGGAATTTAATTATACTGTTAGATGATTATCAGAGTAAGAACTAGTATAATACTAGTTCTTTTTATCGACACACTACCCACCATTAATATTTGCTTAGAATTGTATAGATTTTAATTTTTTCCACATATACATAATTATCTTACCTATGAAAGGGGAACGTTTCTTGAAGAAAGTTTTATTTTTCGGAGACCCAGGTATTGATGATTCATTTGCAATTATGTACGGATTACTACATCCTGAAATTGAAATTGTTGGTATCGTAACTCGATATGGAAATGTTGAACATATACATGCCGCTCATAATGCAGCTTATATTTTACAGTTAGCAAACAGACAAGATATTCCTGTAATTAGCGGGGCAACAAAGCCACTTACAAATGAAATTACAACGTATTACCCTGAAATTCATGGACCAGAAGGATTAGGACCCATACATGTACCGGAAAGTGTGTTATCTATTCCGATATACAATTTTGGTAGTATTGCTGCGATTCTTGTAAAGTATGGAGAAGATTTAACAATTGTCGATGTAGGAAGATCTACCTCGTTAGCAATTGCTTTTAATTTATGGAACGACTTGATGTTAAATGTAAAAGGAATTTATTTTATGGGCGGTGTCTTTTTAGAAGCAGGGAATGTTACTCCATTAGCAGAGGCGAACGTGTACGGAGATCCTATAGCAAGTCAAATTGTATTTCAGCAAGCGAAAAATATAACGTTATTCCCTTTAAATGTAACAAATAAAACAGTTTTAACCCCAAATGTATTTACTTATATTTTAGCTAATACAAAAAATTCATTTAAGCCAATTATGAAACCAATGTACGATTATTATTTATCAGCATACCAAAAGCTCAATCCATCTATTGAAGGGCCATTATTACACGATGTACTTGCTATAAGCGGTTTGGTGAATCCTACATTTTTAAATTATACATCCCGAAAAGTGACTGTGGATATATGCGGTGAAACGAAGGGACAAACTTTTGCTGATTTTCGCCCACACTCTAAATCTGAAGGAGCGCGTATAGCGTTACAATTAGATGAGGAAAAATTTATACAGGATTTTATGAAAATCATGTTATAGGTTGATGTCGAAAAAGGGAATCATTTCACTCCGTTGAATATAAAAGATAAATTCTCTTTTTAAAGGAGCTTAAAATAGTGAACATCCAATTAAAAATTGTTACGAGAGAAAATTGGGAAGCTGCATTAAAGTTACAAGTTAAAGAAAATCAAATGCAATTTGTTCCAGCAGTGGCAGTATCACTTGCTAAAGTATACATAAAACCAGATGGTGAAAATGTCGAATATATTCCATTCGCTATATATGATGGTGACCTTATAGTCGGTTTTATTATGCATGCTTTTGTACGTGAGTCAACAGATATGTATTGGATTAACGGATTTATCGTTGATAAAAAAGAGCAAGGAAAAGGATATGGAAAAGCAGCATTACAGGAAATCATTAAATTAATAAAAAATAACTTTAAAGAGTGTGAGGAAATTAGATTAACTGTCCATAAAGATAATATTTCTGCAAAGAAACTATATGAATGTTATGGTTTTAAACCATTAGGAAATGTATATGACGGTGAGGAAGTATATCGCTTATTGTTGTTGAATTAAAGATGTGCGATTTTCAATAAAGTTATATCGTGTATTTATAGTGAAAAGGCAAAGGATATCTAGAATTGAAAGATCAATTAAGTAACTGATTAGAAACAATAAGTTGTTTCGGAAAAGGGTCAAATTGAGGAGAATTGGTTTTACTAATCCATATAAATTATTACAAATGAATTCACGCAATTATTTAAACATTTTATTATAAAACAGTATTTATATATACTTAAACTATCATTAATAAAAACATCAATGGAGGAACTATTATGAAAGAGAGCAATAAAAAAGAGTTGTCACTAGAGCAACGTGAAGAATTACTACAAACATTGAAAGATCGTTTTGAGAATAACATGAACCGTCATAAAGGGCTAGAATGGGCTAATGTTCAAGAGAAGTTGGATGCTAATGCTGAAAAGTTGTGGTCGCTCAATGAAATGGAAAGAACTGGCGGAGAACCTGATGTTATTGATTTTGATAAAGAAAAAAGCGAATACATTTTTTATGATTGTTCAGCAGAAAGTCCTAAAGGTCGTAGAAGTGTTTGTTATGACCTTGAAGCGCTAGAATCAAGGAAGAAACATAAACCAGAAAATAACGCTATTGATATGGCAACTGCTATGGGCATTGAACTATTAACGGAAGAAGAATATCGGGCGTTGCAAAATCTTGGGGATTTCGATTTGAAGACATCGAGTTGGATGCAAACACCTTCTGATATTAGAGAACTTGGCGGTGCCCTTTTTTGCGATTATCGCTTTGGACACGTCTTTGTGTATCATAATGGGGCAGAATCTTACTATGCCGCAAGAGGCTTTCGTGGTTCGCTAAGAGTCTAAAATTTGTACAGGCAGGTAAATTTGAAATAGAGAATAGATTTACCTAGGGAAAAGTAGTGATTGCATTCTTTTGCTATCGGTTTCGATTTTGAGTCCGCGAAGAATAGGGCTAATCAAACCTTTTTATAAAAGAATGAATCAACTAAAAATATTAAGAGTATGTTTTGATGATTTATTTTCATAAACATACTCCTGTCTCTTATACACATCTGACGCTGCCGACGA